>DAOWCC010000113.1 GCA_030639665.1 Elusimicrobiota bacterium
AAAAATAAAGATAAAATGCTAAGACTGTGAGTTTGCTAGGGAGCGATTTCTGAGGTTTAACCTTGTGAACTAGGTTTACTAGGGGATTTCACTGAAACGACGAGGATGTTTGAGTTAAAAAACTTTGCTTTTTTTGCGAGTTCCGCAGTCGCCGAATAAACCGAAGTGAGCAACGGCGTTAAAAACCTCTGCATGAGCGACTCTGTAAACTTACAGGATTTGCTCAATCAAAGATTTTTTAATTATTTCCTATCAAGACATCCCAGTTTATGATTATATTTTCAAAAAGACTCTGAACATCTTTTTCTGAAGACGATAATGGCGTCGGCTTGGGAAGAGACTTCTTTTTATCGGAAGCTTTGCGATTGGGAACTGTCGGAATAGACTGAGTCACGCAGTGAATTGAACCGCCCGCCCTTATACTGCTGTCTGAGTTAATTGGAACCACAATTACGCCCGGCATCCCGGTTTTATAAGCAGCTTCGCCTTTGGCATTTTCCGCGCTGTAAGATGAATAAGACGGCATCAAGACTGCATTGTTTACAATCAAAGAATTGGTATAGGTATACCATACGCCGTATCTTTCCCAGCCTTTGACTTTGATTATTTTATAAGGACCGCCATCGGGAGCTGTCTGATTTTCAAAAAAGGCTATAGCTTTTTCGGCGGTGGATTTAAACGGCTCACTATCAGCAATGGAAACTAAAACGGTATTGTCATTTAGAAGTTTTAAAAACATATCTATATGCCCCGTTCCATCCTTGGGATAGTCGGGATAACCGGCATAATCAAAGGCATATATATTCTTTACTCTAAAATAGGCTTTAAGCTCGGCGTCAACTTGCTCTTTTGAAAAACCCGGATTCCATAAATATGTCCGCTTGGTCATAAAGAGATTAGCCTTTGAATCCACCATGAGATTGCCGCCGTCTAAAATTATCGGTATGCCGAAAACATCAATATCCTGAATTCTCCCTAAATTGGAAGGCAGGGCGTCATCATTTCTTCTATACTGGTAATGGCGATAAATGGAATCCACAATACCCAATTGAGATTGCCCTTCGGAAACACCAAACGGACCATAGTCGCGCATCCAGACCGTATCGATGGAAGCATTTATTTTAGTATAGCCGGAAACACCCGATATACTATCGGGACCGGATACCGCCCATATTTCAGCGCTGCCCGGACCTGTAACAGCTTTAGCGATGGAAGAGAGCATATCCGTATAACCCGCCCAGCCCATGACTACCGCAGATACGGCTTCGTATTCCGCCGGAATACGGAAATCGCTTGGCGTAACTTCCTTGGAATAAAAACGCGGGGGTTTTCCATCGGCTTTTTCTCTTGCGGGGTCTATCCAATTTGGAAGGGGATTATTTAAATTGGAAACCGCAAAAGAAATTTGAAAATTTGAGAACGACAATATTAATAAAATTCCACAAATAATCCTTTTCATTAAGAATATCTCCCAATCTCCGAATTCTACTAAGATTTAAACTCTTTTTATTGATTAATGTCAAGCGCTATAGGTCAAAACGCTTTACTGAACGAATATAAAAAGGCGTTGGAATCCGCAATATATATTACGGATATTTACACTAAAGCATGACAAAACAATTAATACAATTGACGGATGTTGCTTCCTTTGTTATGATTTTAATAATAGATTTTGGCCGTTTGATGGACATAGTCCGTAATATGGCACTTAGCATAGCCTTGGAGGACTCATTATGATAGAAAAAGATTTAAAAAAATACACACCGCTTTTTAAAGGTTATACGGAATTAAGATTACAGGAAAACCGCAACACGAAAGTCGTTTTTTTAAACGGCAATTTAGTCGGCAATGAAAAAAGCTCCGACAGCGGTATCTCCGCCCGGACTTATCAAAACGGTTCATGGGGCTTCGCCTCAACTTGCGATACGCAAGACAATGCCATCCAATCGGTTATAAAAACCGCCTATGACAATTCTGTTTTTTTGGATTCAAAACTTAAAAAAGGCTTGGGCGCGCTTCCTTCAGTTCACGAAATTTCCAATAATACTTTTTTTACCGCGAAACCCCGCAAAACTCAAAAAGAACTTGTGGATTTTGCCGCTGTCATAGACGCTCATATTCTTAAAACTTATAAAAATATCAAAAGCCGCAATGTGATTATAAGCTCGCTTGATATGGAAAAATCACTCATCACATCAGACGGCTCAATCTCTCATTCAATGATTCCCAGAACCGTAGCAATGGTGGCGCTTACAATTGAAAAAAACGGTCTTCCCATAGAACTTCACGAAGTATTCGGCTCTCGCGGACAATTTGAAGATGTCTTTGAAAAACCGTCGGATTTATTTCCTAAAATTGAGGAGCTCTACAATCATCTGGTAAAAAAGACCGAAGGTGTGTTTCCCGACGCAGGCAATAAAGAATGTATCTTTGATGCCGATTTAGCCGGCATATTGGCTCATGAAGCCATCGGCCATACGACGGAATCCGATATAGTCTTGGGCGGTTCGGTGGCGGCTAATCTCATGAACCAAGAAGTGGCGAATCCGCTTATAACATTGGTGGATTTTGCCAATACCGCATTGGGAAAAACATGCCCCGTGCCCGTTTATATTGATGATGAAGGAACAAAAGCGGAAGATACGGTTATAATTAAAGACGGCGTGTTAAAGTCTTTCCTGCATAATAAAGAATCCGCGGCGCATTTTAAAGTTAAGCCAACGGGCAATGCCAGAGGTTATGCTTTTTTCGATGAACCCCTTGTCCGCATGCGCAATACGGCCATACTGCCGGGAAAAAGCAAGCTTGAAGATATGATTGCCTCGGTAGATGACGGCTATTATCTGATAAAGTCCAGCAATGGCCAGGCTGATTCCACCAGTGAATTTATGTTTGGCATTGTGCTTGGTTATGAAATTAAAAACGGAAAACTTGGCAGAGCCATAAAAGACACCACCATATCGGGTGTGGCTTTTGACATGCTTAAAACGGTTTCCATGGTTTCAAAGGATATGAGTTGGTCATGCGGCGGCATGTGCGGTAAAAAACAAGCAATTCCCGTCGGCATGGGCGGACCCGCGATAAAATGCAGAATAAATATCGGAGGCAAATAAGCGGAAGGCAGTGATGTGACGCTGACATAGGTTTGTGAACGGACCAAATAATACATCAGATTAAGATACAACCGGAGGAAATATTATGCTCGGAAAAGAATGTGAACGACCAAATAGTATGACAGATAAAGATACCGCAAAATTTTGTATTGAAGAACTAAAAAAAGCCGGCGCTGACAAAAGCCAATGCGTTTTGTCAAAATCGGAAAAACATGAGCTGAATGCCGACGCGGGGAAAATATCTCTGTTTAGAACAACTTTTAATACCAATATAAGGCTTATGGCGATAAAAGATAAAAGACGGGGATTCATAAGCCTTAATGGCTCGGATAAAACCGCCATAGAAGAGGCGGCAATAAATGCCGTTAAATTTTCTGAGGCTTCTCCTCAGGATGACGCCTATGATATAGCCGAAGTTCAATCGGCAGAGACCTTTGATGATGGAATGGTGGAACCTGATTTGGACAGAATATATGACCGCCTGAATAATTTTATTACGGAAGTTAAAAAACGCTATCCTAAAGTAAATCTACGCAATTCAACTATTGATTTTACCAGAACAAACAGCTATTTGCTTAATTCAAACGGCATTGATTTTACTTCTTCCAGGGGAGTATATACGGTATTGATAATGTTCTCGTCGCAGGACGGAAAAAAGACTTCATCATTTAATTATTCCATTTTTTCTTCCAAGGATTTGGAAAAGGAAATTATTGACAGCTCTTCAATCAATACATTACTCAGACAATCATCCGAACAAACGGAGACAAAACCGCTCGAGGGAAAATTTACGGGAGATATAATTGTCACGCCCGATTGTCTTGGCAGTTTTATGAGATTTATTTCAGATATGGCGATTCGAGACGGCAGTTTAATAGCGGATACAAGTGTTTATAAGAATAAGCTTAATAAAACCATTGCCTCGGATAAATTCACGCTTCACTCAAAACCGGTTTCAACTGAAATAGCTGACGGATATTTTACAACACCCGACGGTTATAAAGCGGAAAACCTTACCATAATAGATAAAGGCGTTCTTAAAACTTTTATTCTCAGCCTTTACGGTTCAAAGAAAACAGGCCTAGCTAGAGTTTCAAACAGCGGGGATTGTTATGTCGTGGATCCGGGTGATAAAAGTTTCGATGATATTGTGAAATCAATTAAAAAGGGTTTATTGGTTGCCAGATTTTCAGGCGGCATGCCGAATGATAACGGAGATTTTTCCGGCATAGCAAAAAACAGTTATTATATTGAAAACGGTAAAATTCAATATCCCGTTTCAGAAACCATGATAAGCGGCAATATTCCTCAAATGTTCTTAGATATAAAAGATATATCGAAAGAAAGAGTTGATTTCGGCAGTGGCGTATTGCCTTGGATATCTTTTAACGGTATAACCGTTTCGGGGAAATAGAATGAGAAAGCCGAAAGCAGTTAGCAGAGAGCAGTAACGAAACAGAAATATATGAAATAAGCAATTAAAAAAGCGCTGATATTTAAAATATCAGCGCTTTTGTTTTTGGATAATGATTTAATGTATAGGAATTTAAATATTTAAAAGCAACCACGAAAACGCGAAAATTGGGAAGACACGAAAAACAGCGAAACAAATTAAAATATATTTCATGCTTTCAGTCTTTCGTGCCTTCGTGGTAGTGTTTCATAAGGAGTTCCGCCTAAGGCGGATTAATTAATCGTATAGGAATTTCAAAGTGGCCACAAAAAGCACAAAAGGCATATATACGAATTAAACGCAGAGTTCACAGAGAACATAAAAACGCAGAGAACGCGGAGGAAGAATAAAAAATAGGAAAAATCTGTAAAAATTCGCGTCTGCTCGCCACAGTATATTGGGGGCAAAAGTTATTTGGTCGTCCACATAGCTACCTTATAAAGCATAGCTTCGTTAATTTGTAGTTTGGGTTTGAGTTTTTAACTCTGCGGACTCTCTGTAAAAAGCTCTGCGTTCTCTGCGTTAAAAAAAAGTTTGCCGCTGAAAGCGGCCTAATTTAATTACAAATTTCCTTTAAAAAGCTGGGACAATCCGCTGAAAACATTTCCCACTATGGAAACAGGTATCATCACTATGCCCGCGATCAAACCTCCGACAACGCCAAGAGTTCCGCCTATTCCCACGCCTAGTCCCGTCATGACCGGACTATCTAATGCTACTCCAATCGCTCCGCCAATAGCCGCTCCGGCAATTACCATGGCTATCGGCACGACTATGGGAGACACTATGGCCGCGCCCATATGTTGAAAAAAACCGGGCGTGTTTTCTATAGTTTTAGTTTCAGATTTTGTAAGAGTGGGAACAATGCCTTTAAGTGTAAGTCTTTTAGACTCGCTTAATACAAGTTCTTCCGTTTCAGCAACTTGAATTTCGCCATCTATTTGAACAGGACTCGCCTTTAAACCGGACATCATGCCGTCAATTTGTTTTCCTGAAAGTTCTCTAGCCGTATTCAAATCCTGAGAAGAGGCCGCTATTTTTGAATCTGTTGAAATTGCTTCAATCACGCTCTCTGCTTGCGCTATGCTACAAACAAATATTGCTACTATTGCCGCTAATATGTATTTCTTCATTTATATTATCCTCCGTAATTTTAACCAACTTATACATTTAGTTTAACAAGAATTATAATTCTCCACATCCTACAAAAGGCCTAAAAATCAAATGTTTTTTGCCAAATAAATATAGGTCTTTTGGTCATACTCAATAAAAAAGCCCTCTTTCGAGGGCTTTTTTAATTATTGAATTTTTCTTTTAGTTTTTACTTTAAAGGTTTTTGTTTTTCGTCGTAAAAATCCAAATCATTTAAGGGTAATATTACCGAAGTGGCGATATTTGCCAAATGAGCCGCTATTCTTTTATAGTACCTGGCGATAAGAGTATAACAGACCGCCTCATTGGTTGAAAGATCATCGCTTTTGGCTAATTTATCTATAACATCGTCGCAGAATTTAACAATTTTATTTTCATATTTCCATGACTTGGCCGCCTTGCCTTCGTCATTATCCATGAAAGCGTTTTTTGTATCTTCAAAAAGTTTCAATATGTCTTTATCTATATCTCCGAAA
Organism: Elusimicrobiota bacterium; assembly: GCA_030639665.1. Lineage (GTDB taxonomy): Bacteria > Elusimicrobiota > Elusimicrobia > Elusimicrobiales > UBA9959 > JAKLQJ01. Next base: position 6,195 of record DAOWCC010000113.1, read on the forward strand.
TATGAATAATATTTGGCTTTCTCTATCGGCTTAGCCATAATCTGGCTTATGCCAAAAAGATTCTTGCCATAGTCGCCCAATCTTTCAGCGTCTTTAATAACACTCATTAATAAAAGACACATGCTTGTATCCACCGACGGACGAATTGCCAAATGAGTTATTATCCTTGTGCGAATATCTCTTTCAAGCGCGTTTACTTTTTTATCAAGAGCGAAAACTCCGTCTTCAAGACCGGGAGTGTCTTTATTTTCCACAAGAAACCCATAGACTGAACTGAATATCTTTTGAGAATCAACCACCATCTCTTGAAATTCATCCAACACCGTTGAAAGGAAGTCATCACCCTTCCAAAATTTAATTAAATTATCAAACATATTAGCCTCCGTAAACTATCAAAACAACTTGGAAATCGTTATTAAAATTATCGGCACGATAAAAAAGATGCACATCATATAAAACACGGCATAACCTCTTTTTCTATAAGCCAATTCTCCAAGCATCCTTGCGAATTTTATCGGTATATTTCTCAAAAATTTTATGGGAAAGAAAATAGTGGCGCCTATGAAGTTAAAAAGAAAATGAACAAAAGCTATGGCTATGGCGGCGGGATTTGCCGTCGCGAGCGACGCTAAGATAGCGGTGGTGGTAGTTCCGATATTTGCGCCAATGGTTACGGGATAAGCGGCCTCAAGCGATAATATTCCGGCTCCTATCATCGGAACCAAAAGAGAAGTTGTAATCGAACTGCTTTGAACGATGGTGGTAATAAACATTCCGCCAAAAATAGCCAGCAAGGCGCTTTTTCCTATTATCTGATTAAATATGCTTTCTGTTTGGGCCATAACCATGGATTTCATAAGTTTTACTATCATAAATAAAGTGATAAAAGTCAGAATAGCCGCTAAAACAAGCACAAAAGTATATCCGAGTGTTTGAGATATATCCCAAGTATTTACTAAGAAATTTTCGATAAACTGAATAACAGGTTTTGTTATGGCTTTAAGAGGACTGGTAAATGTTAAACCGCCGCAATTTAAAAATTGCTGAGATAAATATGTTGCTGATTTTTCAAGAAAACCCGTCATAATTTCAAGAGGAAATAATATGGACACAACCATAATATTAAAAAAGTCATGAATGGCGGCTCCGGCTATCGCTCGTCTAAACTCTTCTTTTTGAGTGATATGCCCCAAAGAAACAATCATATTAGTTACGGTGGTTCCGATATTGGCGCCCATGATTATAGGTATGGCGCCCGCAATGGGAATAATGCCGGATGATACCATTCCAACGACCAAGGATGTTGTGGTGGATGAACTTTGAATTATGCTTGTGGCAAGAATGCCTATAAAAAGAGCGATAAAAGGGTTAGCTGTGGTCTTTAAAAGATTCTCCGCGAAACCCTTGCCGAAACCTTTAAAAGCGGCGGAGACCAAGCCGATGCTGACTAAAAATAAATATACGGCAAAAATAATAGCGAGAAATTTTAGAATGTTTTTTAGGGTGTCTTTATTAGCGGCTTGTTTAAGTCTTCTTATCATTTGAACTCTCAGAATGTAAAGTAATATCAGACACTTATATTTTACATAAAAAAAAGATATCCATAAAATCCATCAATGAAAATCCTAAATATCCGCATTAAAAAACTCCGCGCTTTTAGGAACGCGGAGTATATAATTTGAACTTATACTGTAATACTTAATATTGCCCAACCGGCCTTGCCTGTTGGAAAAGTTTCTCAAACTCTCTTTTAAAAGGCCGGACATAATTTGAATCCAATGTTAAAATTGTGTTTTCAGCATTTACATTTTCAGCAT
>DAOWCC010000091.1 GCA_030639665.1 Elusimicrobiota bacterium
TCACTTGCCCAAAAATCAAACTTCCCGCCACTATCATTCTTAAACTTTTCATAAATCCTCCATATTGCACAGTTAAAGAGTTAATCTTTTAAACTTAAACGCTTACGGGTATCCGTAGTTGTCCTCTGATAGCATAGTCTACTCTCAACTCTAAAACTCCCAACTCCTCAAACTCTTTTCTAACGCATAACCTTTTTAAATTTTTTCCCCTTGTGGGAACCGATAAAATAATTGGCGCCGATTTTAACAATCTTGACTCCCTTAACATAGCTGCCTACCGAATACATTTCGCCGTTAATTATAACATTATTACCGACGACTCCCTGAAGAGTCAGCTGATTTTGAATACTATTGCTATTCTTTTTTCTGAGTTCCGCGAGCCTGCGCTGCCGCTCCCGTTCCTTACGAGCGGCAATTTCTTTTTTAATTTGAGCGTATTCTGCCGGAGACATCGTGGGATCTCTATCGGATTTAGGTTCAAAATAGGAGCCCTTTCGCTCTTGAGCCTCAGGCTGACCGGATGCCACAGTTATGGTGGAAAAAGACGGCTGAGCTATTTCGGATTTGGACGGGGAAGACACTTTCAGCGCGCCGCCGCTTTCCGGCATTTGCGTATTCACAGGAGAAGAAGAGGGCAATATATCGGCAAATGCCCCCAGTTTTTGTTGCGAGTAAGGCTGTTCATCCGCTTTGAATTCTGGTTCTTCCTCCTGATTTAATCCCGATTCCCGCGCCTGCAATTCTTGTTCGGACGCAACGGAAGCGGTTCCTGTCTCGACGGGATAAAAATCTTCCGCGTCACTTTCAAAGGGTATTGCCGTAGAATTTGATATCGCGGTGTTTTCCTTTAGCTGAACGGCTTTTTTATTCATCCACCAATTGTAAAATAGAAAAGCGGGAACGGCGAGAATTACCGCAAGTAATAACCATCCTATAAAAGTCGTTATGCTTTTCATAAAATTTACCTAGCTCAAGGATTATCCATCAACATCTTGCTAAAGATAGTGGACAATGTTAAATTCACTTTAACTTGCCCCCTTTTTACCGGATCTTTTTTTAAAGTAAAGTTCGTAATCTTTAAAAAAATAGGCGAATTCTCCATGCCGCAAACCCATTTTCCCGCTTTATCATAAGTGGTTGTAAGAGAAACCGAACGGGAAACCACAAAATAATTGCTTATTGCAACTTCTTTCTGAGCGGTAATTCCGTCAATATCTATTCCCTGCTCTTTGGCGTTTGAGGTTAGCACATGATTAAGCCAATCGTCTTTATCTTTAGTTGCCGGAAGCCGCGATTGAAAAAATGAAATTCTTGATTTGGCGTTCTTATAATCTTCAAAAAATTCGGATATGGACGCCATGTTCGCGAGTTCATGTTTTTTATTCGCGAGCTTGCCAGTGGTTGGAGAATAAACCATAAAATATAAAACCAAAATAATCGGCAAAGCGTATAAAAGAGGCTTTTTAAACGGCTCCGCGCCTTTTTCAGTATAAATGGCGATAACACTTTCCATCATGTTTTTTGAGAAAAATTTTATTTTTTCCAATAAATTATTCATATCGTTCACTTGCTTTATAAACCTTGTTTTTTAACGGAGCACTGGATTGTAAATCCCGAACTCCTAACTTTACCGGCGTCTTCAACACCAATTCTGTCCGCGGCGCCGGCATCCATTCCTAACTCAATACTGCCGTTTGGCGGACCGTAAACCTTAAATTCAGGGCTTTCTTTTATGTTTTTATAAAACACTTCAACATGACGGGATTTTGAAGTGCCGCGCAAAGTGGTTTCTCCCACTATTCTCAATTCTTTAGAGCCCGCCTGAATTTCGGACGACCCCAGGGGATTTGCGTAATATATTTCATTAGCCCATAAATATTTGGGAATTACTTTGGCTAGAAGCCCAAGTTTAGGCGCCAGAAAATCTTTATCCCTAACAAGATTTTGAAGTATTCTTAAATTTTGTTGAAGTCTTTCAGTATTGCTTTTTACAGTATCGGCCGTCATCCCCTGAAACTGGGAAACATCGCCTATAACGGAATAATGTTTGTTTATCTGTCTGGATAAAATATAGAGCTGGAATTGATTGAAAAATGTAAAAGCCAGAATAACGGCGCTTAAAACAATGGCAAAGGTCTTCACATAAGATTGAACACTTTTCTCGAGCAAAGCGGCGGTTGAAATACCGGAAAAATCTATGGGAAGCTTGTTTTTGGAATTCAATTTGAGAGAAGACCCTATTGAAAATAGTGACGATAAGGCATTACTTTTTATATTTAAAAGTTTGGCGGGTTCCCATTGAGCTATCGGGATTGGGGATTCAGCCTCGGCAATTGATTTCCAAACATCCAAGTTGTCTCCGCTAAGCATAACACTGGAATAAGCTTTCTGTCCCAGATATCTTCCGACAAATTGCTGGGCGCCTTTTATATCCAATCGTTTGCGCTCGCTCATCCCTGAAGCCCCTTCCATATCATTTTCCCTAAATAAGACCGGACATCCGTCATTTGAAAAAAGCAAATAACTTATAGACTGGGAAAAATGCACATACGCATTACTATCATGTTTGGGATTTATAAAAGAAAACAATCTCTCAATGGAACAGGCGGAAGATTCTATGGAAGACAACTGCAAGCCCACGGATTTCAAAAGATTCAGCAAAAACTCAACAGTTTTTTTATTCGTCATACCAAATAAAACATTTAGTTTTTTATCGGCGGGATTTGGCCGGACAACATAATCAAACGACACTTCGTCAAAAGAAACGGGTATATATTTCTTGGATTCGAGAGGAATGGTTTTTGACCAATAGCGCCTTTCAACCTCGGGCATAACAAAATAACGAAGTATACTAAAGTGGGATGACAATGAAATAACAACTTTTTTGCTTTTCCAATCGGTTTTTTTTAAAGCCTGTTTAAAAGGATTTACCCATTGAGCTTTTTCATTGAAAAAATTATTATTAAGCACCAAAGGCCTTTGAACTTTCTCAGAACCTTCAAATTCCACCGGTATCTTGATTAAATGCTCAACTTGAATTTTTCCATTGCCCTGATCACCGGTTTGAGCAATAACAATCTCCCGTGGAGAAATATAAATTCCAAGAGCATCTTTATTTGATTTGGATTTTCCCATAAAGCAACCATCGCCTACACTTATAAACTAAAATATCAATAGGACTTTGACTATGATATCAAATTTCATCTCTAATTGTTCCCAAGCATTTTAATTTCAACTATGCTTTTGGGAACTTCAACAATTCTTGTAGTCACATCTATTCTGCTTTTCTTAATACCATATTTGCCCGACAATTGAGAAACAACAAAGTTAGCCCTGCTTTGGGCCATAGCCTCGCTATTGGGTTCCCCCGAATATGCGTAGCCGATCAGTTCAATTCGAGCCATCGGATAATAGTTCATCGTATCGGCAACCTGTAGGAGCTTCTTTCTGCTATTTGAAGTTATGGTATTTGAACCGCTTTTAAAATAAATTTTATAGCTGACATGACCGATAAATTCCGTTTGTTTTTCAATCTCTTCTTTAGGCGCGGTCTTGGACACCTTCGCTCTCGACAAATTGGCTTCGGCTTTCAAACCCGCTTTGGGCCGGCTTTTATAACTGCTTCCTCTTGTTTTTATATTCTGAGAAGCGTATCTGTTCCCTTTTTCAACTTTAGGCTTCCGGGAATACTTTGAAGAAATGTTTTTTGATTTTACTCTTACCGCTTTCTTTTTTCCCAGAGCATCTTTCAAAAGCAATAATCTGCGCATGACGGATTCTTTTCCTTCGGCATTAGTGGCTCTAAGGGAAAATATATACTGTCCGGGAGAGTACGGTTCACCAAAAAAATCTTTTTTGCCGTTCCAGAAACTTTGGCGATATTGCTCTCCGTGGCCGCTGATTTCCTTCACCAAAAACATGCTTTTATCGTCTCTAAGCTGAAATATTTGAAATTTCCAGGTTGGGGAACCGAAAGCGGTTTTAAAAATTGAAAATTCTATGATAGCGCCTTCATTCTCATATGTTGCCATGGCTGTGGGAAATATGCCCAAAGAAATTTGAGGACCTTTATTTTTCATATCTTTCGGCGGCTCCAAATTAAACACCGTGTCATTATCAAAAAGGATAACCAAACCTCTTATATCTCTAAGCTTTGAAGGAAGTTCAATATCCGAACCGATTAAATTAACATCCAGGCGGGAAGAGGACACTCCCCTTTCCGTAAGATATGAATTCAAAGCCAAAGCGCGTCTGATATTTATAATTTTCGCGTCTCCCTCAATAGTTCCTTCGGGAAGAATAAGACAATGAGATTTTCCCATAGCAAATATAAGTCCGGCAATATCGGACAGAATTTTAGTGGAGCCGTGTTTGAAAGCGGTGCTTTTTGAAAAAAGATATTTGGTATTAAGCGAAAGCGCTTTTACAGCGCCTTGCTCCGTATAAATTTTAACGGCCTTTGATTTATTTAATCTTAAAAGCACGGAACTCCTTATCTCTTTAATTTTGCTTTTTATTTTTTTGTTTATGAGTTCTCTTCTTTCCTCGGAATTATGCGCGGCATAAGAATCCGCTTGTTTCATTCCAAGAGGAACGGATGATGCTTGGCTTGGGGCGGAATAAGCTTTTATGCTGTTTGAGCCGCTTGCGGGAGAAATCGCGGGTGAACTCAAGGAAGAAGCTTGCGATGCCGGCCTGCCGGGATATGACACTCCCGAATTCACTCTCAAGGTTATCTTGCTGATGTACTCATTGGCTAAAGCTTTTTCGGAAGGAGTTCCTTTAATCATAATATCCATAAACCTGTCCATCGCTTCATTATCTTGGCCATCGTGATAAAGTCTTATGGCTTGCTCCATACTGCGGCTAAGCCCGTCATAAGATTTTCGGCTTTGGCTGTTTAAGCGAATATCGCCCGAAAATACAAGCAAAAAACAAACCAAAGTTTGAACAAAAACATATTTAACGATTTTTGAAATTCTCATAATAACATTTAACTTTATTGCTTTTTCCTAATTATTACCGTATTGTTACGCAAATGTTGCCACAGCGGGCTATCCGCCCGCAGGCCCCAGGTCACAGGTTACAGATCTCAAGCAACATCTCTTATAGATCCACAAAAAAGAGAGAACAAAAACACCTTTCTCACCTGCAGCCTATCTCCTGTAACTTGCTACTAGCACGGCATTTTTTTAAGTCTGGATTTTACCCTGTCATTGCCGGGAGCAATTTTTAAAACTTTAATAAATTCTTTTTTCGCGGCCTCGCATTTCCCCTCTTTTTCAAAAACAGCTCCGAGGGCGTACCGCGCGTCCATATTTCGGGGGTCAATTTTCAACATTTTTTCCAAATATTTTTTACTTAAGGAATATTCTCCGCGGGCGAATAAAATCTTGGATTTTAAATACATAACCGCCGCGCTGAAAGGAGCTTCTTTCAAAAGCTCATCGGCCTCGAGCAAAGACTCTTTGGTATAATTATTTTTGTTAAGATTATCTTCCAGTTTTTTATATCTCGAAAGCCATTTAAGATCCGGATCATTTTTTGTTTTCAAGCGCGCCGCAACCATTTTTAAATTTTCAACAAGCATTTTATTGGCGGGATTAATTTTCACGCCTCTGGCGTAAACTTCTTTAGCTCTTTTATAATCTTTATCCGTCGTTAAGAAATAACCCAAAGTATTGATTATGTTTATATCAAAAGGGAAAATCCGCGAAGCTTTTTGAAAAAAGTATATCCCCTCCTTGGAATATTTAGAGGTATCCGACATAAATATCTCGGCCAAAGCCGTATAATTGGCAAGATTTATCGGATTTATTAAAAGGGATACTTTTAAATTTTCCAAAGCCGCGTCAAAGTTTTTAAGCTTTTTATTGACGACGGCAAAATTAAAAAATATTTCATCATAACCGCAATTTGATTTAAGAGATTCTTCATAAGCCCAATGCGCTTTTGAATAGTCCTTCATTCTGACATAAGCGTTGGCAAATTCATAATTACTGTTCACTTCTCTGCTATGGTATTTATGGGCTTTATCCAGTTCTTTAACCGCTTGAGAAAATTTCGCCTGACGCATAAGCTTAAAGCCCTTAAAATAATGAATTTCCCTCATAAACTGCCCGCGCCAATAATATATTCCTCCAAAACACAATATAATAAGCAAAAGAGAAATGCCTTTCATTATATTTTTATTAAAATTCGCGTTAAGATATTTTGGCGCGCCGTCCGGGGAAGATAATTTTAAAGATAAGGCTCCGACCAGCCACCAAAATAAAAACGCGGGCACGGCAAAATGAAGAGAAACATTGAGCATATTGTCTACAAACATTCCGCACAAAGCCGCGAGAAAGGGAGTAGCCTGATACCTATCCTCATTTCCCGCTTTCTTATAAAACTTCACAAAACAAATTAAAAGAGTGAAAAACATCCAAATATAAATTCCAAGACCTATAATTCCCGTTTGAGACCATAGCTCCAGAATTTCATTATGCGCGTTATTGGCATGTGTTCGCAAAGCCCGAATCCCTTTGAAATTTCCAAGCAAGGGGCCTTGATAAAAAGGATAAAACAATTCAAAATTTCCCCATCCTTTGCCAAGCGCGGGATTTTCCGCACCCATTTGCCAAGCGGCCGACCAAATAAGCAATCTTTGATGAAGCGAGTTATAGACATTTTCTTTTTCAACATTCAGACTTATTTTTTTGCTTGAAGCGGCGCCAAAAGCGCCCTCTGAAACTCTATCCACCATTCCGGAGCTAAAGGGTTTTAAATTTTCACTCGGCCAAAAAAATAATAATGTTAAAGCGATAATTAAGAACGGATAAGTAAATCTTTTGTTTTCAATAAATTTATTTCTAAATTCTTTAAAGCTGAAGATAAAGATAATTCCCGCGAAAGCGCCCATCCACGACGATCTTGTAAGACTTGAAAGAAGCATCCCCTCATAGCTAAAAAACAGAAAAGCGTAAAAAAATCTCTCCAATAAAGTTTTGGATTTTAGAAGATAGGCCATCGCTATCGGCAAAAGCATAACAATGAAAGACGATATAAAATTGGGATTACCAAAGGTTGAAACGGATCTGTTGCCGTACGGATTAAGTGTTTTTTTCCATATCAATTCAATTTGAAAATATTGCGCTATCCCGTAAAGAGACGCCATGGAACAAACAATTAATGCCAAATGAATGAAATTTTGTTGGCGGAATTTTCTTAAAAACCTCATTACCGTTACTATTCCCACTATCCACAAAATACCGCCGTATGGATCCCAAAATTTGGCCATTATTCCGGAGCCCGATACCCCGCTTTTTAATGTGGGAAAGAAAAGCCAGAAAAGAGGCCATAGAATAAAAAATATCACCCATTTGAATAAATCATTTTTCTCCGATGTTTTTCCAAAAGGGATATTCTGAGAAATATAAAAAACAAGAAAACAATTAACAGTGGTAAAAAGCCCTTTTTTTAAGGACTCGCTGATCATGGCGGAATGAAAAAAATCATTATGATTAAAAAAGGCGTAGCAGGAACTAAGTAAAAATACAAGAATCAAAACAAGAAAAGGAAGGTTAAGAATATTTTTGGATATTAAAAGTCCTCCGTCCTTATAGTTGGCAATAATGGCCGTGATAAATATAATCAGAATGGAAATATTTAACAGTGTAATTTGAAAGTAGTAAGGATTTCTTGTAAGGTCGGTAAAAAAAATAAGCGGCGAAATAAAAAATACCACTGTAAAAAACAGAGTTCCCAATATGCTTAAGAAACGATTTTTCTGAAAAAATTCAAACATTTTAATTTATCGTGACGGAATCCGATTAGTTCTTACTTCCTTTTTAACCTATTAACACCGGCCGCTCTTTGCCTATTCCTTAATGCTTTAAGATTTCGCATTGCGGGTTCAAAATCCGGTTTAAGTTCCAGAGCTCTTTCATAATCTTTTATCGCCTGCCCTATATTGCCCATTACATACCTCAAATTACCCAAATTATAATAAACCTGAGGCGTTTCATGCTTATGGTCTTCTCTATGGCATTCAGGAGCGTTTATATAGTGCAGATATTGCTCTTCAGCCTTTTTATACTCCTTGCGGAATATATGTATTTGCGCGCTTCTGAAATAGTTCAACGGAAAAACAGGGTCTAAATTATGGTATAAATCAAATCTGGCTTGCGCCATATCCAAAAATTTCTGAGCTTCTTTAGGTTTTTTTTGCCGATTCATATAATCGGACATTTTCATATACAATAAACCCACTTGATGATGCATTTGCACATAATTGGGCGCTATAGCCCTAACCTTCTCATACCGTGCCATCGCTCTCTCATAATCGGTTCTGGGCTCATCCTTCGCATCGCCCCACTCCGGCTTATATTGCCTTTCCATATTAAGCCTGTCATTAAAAACATTTCCGGTAAAATAATACGGCATGATGAAATAAGGGTTAAGGGTATTTACTTTTGAATAATTCTTTATGGCATCTTCCCATTTATTTTGTTTTGAAAAGAATATGGCCATATTATGATGTATATCCGCCTTAAAATATCCCCAAAAATAATAAAGAGGAAAAAGCATGATAATCAAGACTATCGGCACGGCAAGAGAAAAACCGTCAATAATTATTTTGATAAAAGAATATGTGAGAAAGCCCACAACACCGAGCAGAATACTCCAAGACAAAAGCCATTGCAGAGTTTCCCCCGGTCTGCTATTATTTCTAAGCGACCCTTGCAGGGATGCAAACTCGCTAATTACCAAAAAAGCAAAGTAGATGAAAGCCCCAATGGCAAGAATTTTAAACATCCACATAAAGAAATTGTAAATGGAATTACTTGAAGAATTTGGAGAACTTGTTTCAATTTCAGAATGTTCTTTGTCTTTATAATGCAGTTCCCACAAAGCGTTCCCTCTGGACAAATTTATAATAACTCCGGGCAAAAGCCCCAAGAATACCCCCGATGAAACAAAGCGCATGCTTACATCCACAAAGTTGTGAGATAACATTCCAAGAAAAGCCACCGTATAACCAAGAAGGTCATAAGCAATCGGCGGAGGCCGGGCCCCTTTTAAATTATCAGTCAAAACACTCAAACTTCTCAAACTAACAATCGTGGCAAAAGCTATAATCCATAAAAAAATGCCAAATCCCACTATTCCATTATCAAGCCATTGTTCAATAAATTCATTTTCCGAATGATCCGTCTCCGTATTATGCTTTCCCTCAATATGAAAGATTATCGGCCTTCTAAAAGCGGGATATATAACCTTAAACCCTCCCACTCCATTGCCGGCAAAGGGATGCGTTTCTATCATCTCCCACGAGGAAAGCCAAGTCGCAACCCTAAAATTGACTGAATTAGGCCGTTTATAAGAATAAACCACCACCAAA
>DAOWCC010000130.1 GCA_030639665.1 Elusimicrobiota bacterium
GACAAAGCTGTGAAATATAAATGGGTAAATAATCTGGTAAACGAAATTCGTGAAACGGGTTATATAAAAAACTCCGATGCTTCAAAGAAAATTAAATCCAAGCTTTATTTGATCCAGCAAATGGATGAGAAGGGGCAGCCCTATGTGAAGCTTTCTCGTCTTAATCCTTTTGACTTTTACTATATCTATAATCCTGATAATTATTATCGCTGATTGTATTAATTTATAAAATAAAAAACCCCGTCCCGCTATAAGCGGGACGGGGTTTTTTTATTAAGGGTGAAGTTAATTTTCAACCTCAAACTCTTCTTTGCCGGCTCCGCAAACGGGGCAAACCCAGTCGTCGGGTATTTTTTCAAAAGGAGTTCCCGCGGGAACATTATTGTCAGGGTCTCCCACTGCCGGGTCATAGACCCATCCACATAGTTTGCATACATATTTTTTCATTTATTTGCCTCCGTTATTTTATTAAAGGTTGTGGCGTTTTTATGTGTCCTGCCTTTTTTGTTTTTTTGGTAAAAATCATAAGTCAGCCGATTGCCTTCTTTTAATACTTCTCCGTTTATAACTTGTCCCATAAAAAGAGTATGGGAATCCGCGTCCATTTTTGAGACCACTTTTACATTTAAATAAGACAGGGTGTTTTCGGTTACAATAGGACAATCGCCTTCCATTTTATGAGAAGTCTTCTCGAATTTATCGATATCTCTTCCGCTTTTAAACCCGAACAATCCGATAAATGGCAGAGGTGTTTCTTCTTCCAAAATCGAAACGGAGAAAAATCCGCTTTTATTAATTATTTCGTGGGTTAGGTTTTCTTTATTCAGGCAAATCGCTATTCTGGGGGGATTTGGCGTAAGCTGAAAAACAGTATTTACCAATTGCCCGTTTTTCTTGCCATCAGAAGAAGAAGCTACGATATAAAGCCCATAAGACAGCTTATTTAAAGATGAAAAGATTTTATCCAGGTTTTCCATATTTAAGCTATGGAACTTTTCCAAAGTCCGTGCAGATTGCAATAGGCCCTGGCTGTAACTTCCGCCGTATCAATACAGAATTCAGCTTCGGAAGCGTCTCCCGGATTTAAAAACTTCTTATAGCTTTTTTCTCCGGCTGTAAGCTCTATCCATTCAATATAATGCTTTTCTTCCATCGGATGAGCGATGCTTCCAAGTTTTACTTTAAAACCCTTATCAATTTTTTCAATTACGGGCACATGTTTTTCTTTTGCCGCGTCAACGGAGTTTTCAGTAAATAGTTGCATTGGTTTTTCGCAGCAAACCAATTCACCCATTCCTGAATGCAGCATTTCAACTATATTGCCGCATATCATGCATTTATAAACCTGCTTTTTTTCTGTCATTTTAAGTCCCCCTAATACATAATTTTGTAAACAGCGTAATAAGAAAATAAGGTGATAAGTTGATATGTAAAAATGAGATTTCAGTTGTGTCTGTTGTTATGATTTGCATATCACCGTATTTACATGTTTGCGTATTTCCGTTGTTTTCGTTGTTTTTAATTCAGCTTTTTAATTTCATTCAATACTTCATCATAATTAGGTTCATTTGTAACTTCTTTTACAAGCTGAGTATATGTAATTACGCCTTCTCTATCTATAACAAATATCGCTCTTGCCAAAAGCCTCAAATCTTTCATCAGTACGCCATAGGTTCTGCCAAAAGCGCCTTTTTGATAATCGGAATAAGTTTTTACATTGGTAACTCCCGCGGCTCCGCACCATCTTTTCTGGGCGAAAGGCAAATCCATGCTTATGGCCAGAATATTTATATCGGGAGATAAGCTTTGAGCTTCTTTATTAAAGCGTCTGGTTTCAAGATCGCAAACGGGAGTGTCCAGTGAAGGAACGCTCAGAATAACCGATACTTTGCCTAAGTTGCTTCTTAAAAATTTCATTGGCATCATATCATTATCCAATGTCTTAAAATCAGGAGCTTTATCTCCGACTTTTATTTCATCTCCCGCAAGAGTCATTGGCCTGCCTTGCATGGTTACGGTTCTTTTAACAGCTGTTATTGTTTCTTCTTGCTCTTGAATTTCTTCTTCCATAATTTTTCTCTCCAAAACTGCAGGTTAAGTTTGAGATCAAGATTGAGGTGATTAAGGAGATTCCTTATAGTCTTAATCTTAATCTAGTTTGTTGCTCGAACTGCTGTATTTACCAATTTTCGCCTAAAACTTCAAAATGAGCTTGTTTATGATCGCAGGCGGGACAAAGGTCAATAGCCTTTGTTCCTTCGTGAACATAGCCGCAATTCTGACAGCGCCATTTTACGGGTTTTTCTTTTTTAAAAACCGAGCCGTTTGCAATATTTTTAGCCAAATCAAGATATCTTTTCTCATGTTGTTTTTCAGCTATGGCAATCGCTTCAAAAATTTTCGCTATATCTTCAAAACCTTCTTCTATGGCGATGCGCGCGAAGGAGGGATACATATCCGTCCATTCTTCATTTTCGCCCGCCGCCGAGGCTTTAAGATTTGTTATCGTATCTGAGATTGTTCCGGCGGGAAATGTTGCTTGGACTGTAACCTCTCCGCCTTTAAGGAGTTTAAAAAGCCTTTTGGCATGCTCTTTTTCCTGGCTTGCGGTTTCTTCAAATATTTTGGATATTTGAATATAACCCTCTTTTTTTGCCGCGCTGGCAAAATAAGTATAGCGGTTTCTTGCTTGTGATTCTCCCGCGAAAGCCGTTAAGATATTTTTTTCTGTTTTTGAGCTTTTAAGTTCCATGGTATTCTCCTTTATGTGGTTTGGTTATTTTACTAAAAAATCCTTAGTGGTTATATCAAGTTTTAGATTAATGGGAATTCTTGTTAAAGCAAAGTCATAACGCACTGGGTCCTTTGGCGCGATATTTCTAAAAAAAGCGGTTATTTCCAAGGCTGTTTTCATGGAATTGTCATTTCTTTTGGTCGCGCCTATCATTTTTGAGAGTTTAAACATATGAGTGTCCAAAGGAATAATAAGCTTGGCCGGAGATACTCCTTTCCATATACCCGGATCAACAGCGTCTTTTCTTATCATCCATCTGAGAAATAAATTGAGCCTTTTAAAAGAACTTTTTTTATAGGGAGATGGAATAAGAGAGGGGGAATCCAAATTTAATTTTTCAGCGAATTTATAAATGGCTTTTTCAAGACTTATATCGTTCGAATTATAGAAACTTAGAAAATACTTATTTAAAGAGCCGTATTCACGCAAAATTGATTTTATATTTTCCAATAACCCTGAGATCTCTTTTCCTGTGGTAAATCTGTGTTTAAAATTTTTAAAAACTTTTAAAAAATGAGCGGGAGTATTTGTTTTTATAAAAGAATGAGGCGATGAACCCATAATGTCCAATATGAGAGACGCGCTTTTTAGAATTTGTTCGACTCTGCCATAGGCAAGAGAAGAAGCTATCAGGCCTACAATTTCTTTATCTTTAATGGTTTTATATTTATTGATAAATTCAAGGGGATCGGGGTGAATGAAATTCTTTTTATTGTACTTTTTATAAATACTTTCAAGGCTCTGGCGGGTGCAGTAACAGGGAGCTATGCTCATCAGGCTGCCAAGGCTGTGCCGAGTGGACTGTGCTTTCAAAGGACTACTTGGGACACAAGTTCTCGCGGTCCTATCTTGCAGAGTGCAGTAATAGGGGGCTATGCTCATCCCGCCACTACTACATTCCGCCACACAGCATCGGCGGACAGGCGGCGGGCAAGGCAGACTGCCAAAGTTTTTTTTATTTAGTTTCATTGTTTATTCAAAGTATTTGCGGGCGACAGTGAATCTGCGACTCATCAAGTGGAATGTGTTATTGACACTTGATGAGCTCAGTTGTCATCCCTTACCCAATATACTCGCAATCTTTATATCGTGTGTAATATTTACGATTATATTTTTCTATCTTTTGTTTGCCGCGTTTTTTCCTTTTATGTTGTTATGGGTTCCAATATGGCCTTTAAGTCCTCTTCAGCCGTTGTTATCGGCATGATATTGAATTTTTCAACAAGAACATTGAGCACAGCCGGGCTTACAAAAGCCGGCAAGGTCGGTCCCAGTCTAATATTCTTAATGCCGAGATGTAATAGCGTTAAAAGAACGCAGACCGCTTTTTGCTCATACCATGAAAGTATCATTGAAAGCGGAAGTTCATTAACTCCGATATTAAAGGCTTTGGATAAAGCCAGAGCTATTTGAATGGCTGAATAAGCGTCATTGCATTGTCCTATATCCAGCAATCTGGGTATGCCGCCTATATCGCCGAATTCAAGTTTATTAAAGCGGTATTTCGCGCAACCCAATGTAAGTATTACGCCGTCTTTAGGAACCTTTTGGGCAAACTCCGTATAATAATTTCTTCCGGGTTTCGCTCCATCGCAGCCGCCCATAAGGAAAAAATGTTTTATATCGCCGGATTTTACCGCTCCGACAACTTTATCCGCCAGGCTTAAAACGGTATTATGGCCAAAGCCCACGGTTATATATTTTTCTTCTCCGTCTTCTTTAAAACCTTCCGCTTTAAGAGCTGCTTCAATGGGCTTGGAGAAGTCTCCATCCGAAATATGAGTCACGCCGGGCCATTGGACAAGTCCGGTCGTGAATATTCTGTCTTTATAGGAGTCTCTGGGTTTTTGTATGCAGTTTGTGGTCATGATTATGGCGCCGGGAAATTCATCAAATTCCTTTTGCTGGTCCTGCCACGCTCCGCCGAAATTTCCGATAAAATGTTTATATTTCTTAAGTTCGGGATAGCCGTTTGTCGGAAGCATTTCACCGTGAGTATAAACATTTATTTCCTTGCTTTCGGTTTGTTTAAGAATTCCTTCCATATCCTTGAGGTCATGGCCGGAAACAAGAATGGCTTTTCCTTTTAAGGGAGTTATTCTAACCTTAGTGGGAACGGGATGTCCGTAAGTTCCGGTATTTGCCGTATCCAGGATTTCCATAGCTTTATAGTTAACTTCTCCGCATTTCATATTGAGAGCGAATAATTCATCAATAGTCGCGTTTTCCCTTGTCATAAAATCAAGGGCTTTATGGAAAAAGGCATAAACCTCTTCCGCTTCCTGGCCGAGTATTTGCGCGTGGTCGGCATAAGCGGCTGTTCCTTTTAATCCATAAGTCAAAAGTTCTTTAAGTCCCGTGATATCCGCGCCTTCGTTTTTTATTCTGGTATCAATACTTATATTTAAGGCTTCTTTAATCATATCGTCATCGGATTCGGGCGTTTCCCATGAAGCGGGGCCGTTTAAAGTTTCCGGTTCAGTGGAATTTTTTTCACAGGCTTTTTCATAAAGAATTTTAGCCTTTGCTTTTATATAGGAACCGCTTTTGATAATTTCAGCTATTTTTTTTGAATCAAAATTTACATTCGTGACGGTTGTAAAAAGAGCCTCGGTTACAAAAAGATCTATTTCTTTATCTTTTTCACTTAGGGTTCTAGCTCTATGAGCGTACATTGAAATGCCTTTAATCTGCCATATCAGCAAGTCCTGCATGGCCGCAGTTTCAGAATCCTTGCCGCATACTCCTTGAATTGTGCATCCTACTCCTTTTGCCGTTTGTTCGCATTGATAACAGAACATAGTTTTCTCCTTTAATTAATTAGTTTTAGAAAATTCAGATAAGTTTATATTTATAACTTTCGCCAATCTTTTATTGGTATCCGACATAAATTCTTTAAATACGCATTTTTTTCTCGCGCATATTTGGCTATTCATTAGGCAATCTGAAAAACTTATCCTTCCGTCCATAATTTCAATTATGTTTTTTAGTTTTGATTTCCAGGCTTTTTTGGTCAGTGAAAAACCTCCTTTGGGGCCCCGTATCGGCGATACTATTCCCGCTCTTGTAAGTTGTTGCATTATTTTAGTGAGGTGATTATAAGAGGCATTAAGTTTTTTTGCTATTTCCGATGTTGATAAGACTTTATCTTTGTTTTTCGCCATCAAATCCAGCGCGTGCAGGGCTAGGATGGCGGCGTTTGATATATTAATTGTTATTTTCATTTTCTCTCTTTTTGCGGATGTATTTGTATATTGGTATTACTATACCAATATAATCTTTTTTGTGTCAACCCACGTATTTATTTGTCGCCTTTTCCCCGCGGGTTAGAGTAAATTGGTTATGATAAAACCTGTGGTGAAAAACAATAAAGTAGTCCCTAAAATAATGTTAAACTGTCCCCCTTACGGTTTCTAAGGCCAGTATACATCTTTTTAATACCCGCTTGTAAAGATCCAAAAAAGCGCAAAGCAAATTTTCCCCTTTTGCAAAGGGGGTTAGGGGGATTTTGATATGATGAAAGAAAAGTCTCTGCCAAAGGTAGCTAATTTAATGTATAGGAATTTCAAAGCTATGCTGGGTGCCGTGTCATGGACTATGTCCATCAAAACGGCCAAAGTTTGATATTTGATATTTGGAATTTATTTGGGATTTGTTATTTGAATTTTGGGATTTGCAAAGGTTGCCTGATTTATCAGGCCTAACTTGAGAGTTGTCTGTAAAGACACAAATCACAGGAAAAAGATTGGTTGGCTAATAGGTTTGGAGCGTTTTGGAAACCAAAAAAGGGATTTAATAAACATATCCAAGGCATCTTGCTTCCAAATGACCATGTAATTCTTTTCCAGACCCTAAGCCGCTTTATAAAGACACTTTAAAATTTTAACCATAGCCAAAGTATCCTGACCGCAATAAATTTTAAGGTCTTTTCTTAACTTCTTTGTTTCTTTATCGGATAATTTTCCCGACACCATATTTAAATAAGCTATTTGCGCGTCCCCGCCATCACCTATATCCAAATCCGCGTAACTCATGGAAGACACCAAAGCGGGGAGAACCTTTTTCAAAGAATAACTGCCGCGAAATTTCGGATGAATATAATTTCTTTTTTGAAAAGGTTTCATAATGTCCAGCATTCGATCGTTTAGTTTTAACATGGCCTTGGCATATTTTGGAAAATTTGCCGC
>DAOWCC010000017.1 GCA_030639665.1 Elusimicrobiota bacterium
ATAAAGGAAAAAAACCCATAAAAACCATCTATTTTTCAAACAATGGAAGAACACTTTTATCTTATTGCGATGAAGTTAATATCAATAATAAAACCAATGAGGTGAATTTTAAAAACAATTTTATTTTGGAAGCGGAAAAAAATCATGCCTATTCCGATAATGCCCTCTATGATAATATTCAGAGTGTATTCATTCTTTCCGGTTCAAAACCTGTGGTGATAGGAAAGGAAAAAGGGTATAATTTTGCTTTGCAAGGTGATATACTAAAATTTTATAAAGATAAAAATGATATAGAAGTTTTTGGCCGCGCGAAAGGATGGGCGGATATCAGCAATATAATGCATTAAAAAAGCGCTTGCGCTTTTTTAGAGCGATAGTGCGACAGTAACAACAAAATCGCCATAATACCAGGCAATAATATTTCTGTAGCACTGCCGAACTGTAGTACTGGAACATTTATGATCTTAAAATCTGAACTCTTGGAAAAAACCTATGATAGCCGGAAAGTGGTAAAGGGAGTTTCCGTAAATATACATTCAGGAGAAGTTTGCGGCCTGCTGGGCCCTAATGGCGCGGGTAAAACCACTACCTTTCATATGCTTATGGGTTTTACTCATCCTGACGATGGAAAAGTGCTTATAGATGAAAAAGATGTGTCCAATATGCCGATGTTTGAACGCGCGCGCATGGGCATAGGTTTTCTATCACAAGACCCCACCGTATTTAAAGGACTCACAGTCCAAGAAAATTTAATCGCTATTTTAGAAAGAACCATATCCGATAATGAAGCCATTTGTCAAAAAGTTGATAATCTCTTGAAAGAATTCGGCCTGATTGAACTTAAAAAACAAAAAGCTTGGTCCTTATCCGGAGGAGAAAAAAGACGGCTTGAAGTGGCGAGAGTAATGATAAATGACCCAAAAATAATACTTCTGGACGAACCCTTTGTGGGAATAGATCCCATAACCGTCAGCGATTTAAAAAAAATAATAACAATGCTTAAAACAAAAGGCATTGGAATTTTAATTACGGACCACAATGTAAGAGAAACACTTTCAATAACCGATAGAGCCTATCTCCTGTACGATGGAGAACTACTTATCAGCGGTGATGCCGAAACCCTTCTTAATGATAAAAGAGCCCGCGAAGTATACCTGGGCCATGATTTCAAAATGTGATAACAGCTAGGCAGCTTGACGGCTAGACTGCAACAAAACACAAATAAAGCATCAAGGCACAAAGTAACAGCAAAGAAAACAGCAACAAATACCACTATTTACAAAATGGGTAAATCTTATGATGAAAATAATAATTTGTGGAATGATTGTTTTGTCCCCTTATCTTTGCTTTTCTAAGACAGGAGTGAAATTTATGGATAAATTCGTGGAAAATAATGGCATCAAAATTAATTATAAAATTTGGGATAATCAAAATTCTTCGAACAAATCAGTTTTACTTGTCCACGGTGCCTTGAGTTCTTCTAACTATTGGGAAGAAAACACTAGTCTAATTTCTGTTTTCAAACAACTTGGTTTTGAGAAGATATGTATTATTAACCTTCGCGGACATAATAAAAGTGATTTTCCTGATAGTGGATTCACTGTAAACGATCATTTAACTGATATTGAGTCTGTTGTAAAGAATGAGAAACTTGATAATTTTACCATGATTGGACACTCACTTGGTGCAGCTTATACGCTTGGATTTGCATTACAATCAAAGAAGAAATTTAATATTTCTTCTTTCATTATAGGTGACTATCCTCCACTTGTTCCACCATTTAGTCAGGAATGGTTAGATGGAATAATACCCGATATTGATTCTTTTGATATACATCCTAGATTACCTTACAAACTTCTTGAAGAAATCCAGTTTACAGATTATAGACCACTCCTTTCCCAAATTGAAAATTCTGTTTTAGTTATTCAAGGAGCCAATGGAGGAATGATTGGTCAAGAAGGAGATGAACAGTTATTTTCTGGATTAGTAAATGTACGCTTTGTAAAGGTTCCAACAGGACATGATGTATTTAATTCAAAAGAAGCAATTGATAAAATAAAAATCTTTCTACAATAGAAAGTTCATAAAGCTTTCCTTATTTAGGGTTGGGTCCGCCCTTTCAGGGCGAGATCTCGCCTCCATAATATATCAAATTCTATCGGAAATTTCCCTATGCCGGTCTGAGGGTAATTCAAGTTATACTTAGGGTGGGGCACTTCTCTTAAAAAGAAAATATAACGAAGACTGTAAGTCTGTAAGGGAGCGATTTCTGAGGTTTAGCCTTGCGAACAAGATTTATGAGGGTATTTCACCGAAACGACGAGGATGTTTGAGTTAAAAAACATTGTTTTTTCACGAGTTCCGCAGTCGCCAAATAAACCGAAGTGAGCAACGGCGTTAAAAACCTCTGCATGAGCGAGTCTGCAGACTTATAGGATTCTATCCTCTACGTAAACACTTCCAGATAAGCGCGGAGTTTATGTTTTCTCGCCAACTTTACCGCTCCGTCAAATATCTTATCCGCTTCCTTTCCTCTTCCCAGAAGATGCAAAGTTTGAGCGGTTGAAAGCTCAACAAGAACTTCCCCTCTCGGCTCGCAATTGCCTTTAAATAATTTTCGAGCCTTATTAAAAGCTTTAAGAGCCTCTTGAAATTTTCCGGTTTTTTTGAAAATCTCGCCTATCCCCCACTCCACAAATCCTAGATCCGCCGCGTCATTTATTTCGGTATATAATTTTCTAGCTTCTAGATAGCCCTTCATAGCGAGAGCTAAATCTCCCTTCTGCCTTAAAACATTGGCATAGCCGCATTCTGAATAGGCTTTGCCGAAAATATCTTGCGTGGAAGAAAACATCTTCTTGGCTTTCTTATAAGGCTCCAAAGCTTCATCTATCCTGCCTCCAACTCTTAAAACGCCGCCAAGACCGAAGAGAGCGTAACCTTGGGAAATTTCGTCTCCCTCTTTAACCGCGTATTGCTCGGCCTTTTTAAAAGCGTTTATGGATTGAACATAAAGACCTTCAAGTCTATAAATACCGCCAAGCGCCCATGAAATAAAAGAGGCGGCCGAATAATCTTTATTTTTGAGATAATGATTAAATAATAAATTAAATTTTATTTTGGCATTTTTAAAGTCTCCTCCAAGCCTTAATACCAAAGCGGATTCCATTTCCGCTTCTTCCATATAAACCCGGTGTTTTTTTGAAAGTTTCAAAGCCAGATTGGCATATTTCAAAGCTTTCTTAAATTCTCCCAAAGAACGCCAACACGCGGCCATATCAATGGCGGCGGAAACACTGTTAACGGGATCTTGTGAAGAAGAAGCTCCGATTTCATAATTAACTAAAGCTTTTTTAAAATAACCCGCGCCTTGCCATGCCTTGGCAAGTAAAAGATGATATTCGGCTTTTAAAAAAATCGGCGGTTTTGTTTTTTTGAGCAATGCCGCGGCCTCTAACGGTTTTTCCTTATTTATAAGTTCTTCGGCTTTTTCGAGTTTTTTTATCATAAGTTCTCCTAAAAAACCACTATGTGGTTTTTTTACCCTCGATAGAAAGAGATTTTACTATTTCCAGTGATTATCCCGCTATGCGGGACACTGGGAATAAAATCTGCAGAGGGCTATAATCTTAAACACTTGCGCCAAATGCGCATAAGTTCTTTTTACCAACAGGGCATTCATTACACAGAGGTTTTTTCTTCTTACAATAGAGTTTAGCAAGTTCAACAATCAAAGCGTGATACTCCTGAAATAAACAAACATCTTTCGTTAAAATATTTTCAAAATAATTTTGAACATAATCATATTTTAGCGAATTTAAAAAACCGATTCTATTAAATATTCTTATGGCATAAGCGTCGGCAATAAACTTAGGTTTTTGCGCGGCATATAAGATTATGGAATCCGCCGTTTCCGGGCCTATGCCGTAAAGAGATAATAATTCATCTCTAAGCTCATTAATATCCGCGTTTTTAAGCCACTTTTTTAAACCGCTTTTATGCTTTTTAAGAATATGTTCGGCAAAATTTTTTAATTTTACGGACTTCTGCTTATAATAGCCGGATGATTTAATAATGCCGGCAAGCCTATTGCTGGGTACTCTTTTTATTTTTAAGGGATTCATTAAACCGGCTGAATTAATA
Organism: Elusimicrobiota bacterium; assembly: GCA_030639665.1. Taxonomy (GTDB): domain Bacteria; phylum Elusimicrobiota; class Elusimicrobia; order Elusimicrobiales; family UBA9959; genus JAKLQJ01. The sequence continues at coordinate 4,144 of DAOWCC010000017.1, forward strand.
TTCTCAATCGCTTTTTCGACATTTGACCAAGCTGTATTTTGAGTTAATATGGCGCCGATACAAATTTCAAAAATCTCTCTTGAACTTAAATTTAATCTTCTCTTTTTATGATATTGCGGCTTAATTCCTTTAACGGTAGTAGGCCACCATCCTCTCGGGCCAAAAGCTTTAAGAAGAATAGCGTATATATCAAGTGTTTTATTCAAATGATATTTTTTATCTCCGTCAATAAATCCTGGAGATCGTAAGGTTTTTTCATGAAGTTTTTCGCGCCGCATAATTTAGCTTTTTCTACATGGTCTTTATCGCCCAAAGTTGAAATAATTAAAACTTTTATGTGCCTGGTCGCGTTATTTCTTTTAACGGCATTGCATACCTCATAGCCATTAAGCTTAGGCAAAAGAAGATCCAGAAGTATTAAATCGGGTTTTTCACTTTTAGCAAGACGAATACCGTCAACTCCATTATCCGCCCAGACGACTTCATAGCCTTCCGATTTAAGGACTTGCAGTAAAACGGTTGATATGGTTTTGGAATCCTCAACGATAAGAATCTTTTTTTGTTTATCCATAATTTTTCTCTGAAAATTTCATACTTTACTTATTGCCTTTTTTGTTTTGTCTTCCTCATAGCAGAGCAAGGCCATTGATACAAATTAATTGTGTCCTGCCAACTCACGACACGATAGCGTAGTCCACCCTGCGACTACATATTCTTTTTGCATGCTTCTTGTCTTTGTTCTCTAAATTCTTAATTCTCAACTATCTTTTCTTATCTCTTACTTCTGTTTTGGGATTTAACGCTGTTCCTTGTTGCCTAATTTCCTAATGGCCTTGTTGCCTTAACTTTTATAAAGACCGGTTAATTTGGAATATGTCTCCTTAGATTTTACAAGTTCCTCAACTTCTTCATCCTTTAACTGTCTGACAACCTTTCCGGGCATTCCCAAAACAAGACTTTTGGGAGGAATAACAGTGCCGGGAGTTATAAGAGCGCCGGCGCCGATTAATGAAAATTCTCCTATAGTGGAATCTATAACTATGGCGCCCATGCCTATAAGACAATGCTGGCCCACTTCAGAACCATGAATAACCGCGCTATGCCCAACTGTAATTCCCTTTCCCAGTAAAACGGGTTTTCCCCTATTGGGATGCAAAACAGCCAAATCCTGAATATTGGTTTCTTCTCCTATGACAATTTCGGCAACATCGCCTCTGACAACAGCGCCGGGCCAAATTGAAGCCTTGGCGGCAATCTTTACTTCGCCTATAATAACGGCGGTTTCATGTACCCAGGCCGAAGAATCTATGATAGGATTATGATATTGTTCGTCTGATGAACATAGTTCTTTGCCACGCCAGTTATAAGCTCGAATTTTTTCTATCATGATGTTTCCACCTCTTTTTTTACAGGTTTTTTATCCGAATGTCTTTTATTATCTATATAACTATAATAAGGCTCGGACATTTTTAAACCCCAATAAATTATTATACTCACAAAAGCCGGCACCAAATAATAAAATAATCTGAATAATAATGCGGCCGCCAAGGCCTTTTCCCAGGGAATTCCCATTTGAGCGAAAATTGCCGTCATTGCCGCTTCCATTGCTCCCAAACCGCCGGGTAGAATAGGAATTATCGTCATAAGCATGCCGAATGAAAAACCTATAATGAGCGTACTGGTTCCAATATCGATACCGATAGCTTTGAAAGCGAAAAAAAGCACATATATACTGCAAATCCAATCTATGCAGACATAGAGCATAATTTTGGAAAGTTCAAATTTTTTCGCGACTATAATATGTATGCCCTCATTAAGTTGCGACTCAAATTTTTTGAATGATTCCTCCGGTATTTCTTTTTTTGAAAAATAATAAATAAGTTTATTTACGCTATGATAAATCTTTCTGCTCCATCTCGCTCGAAAATCATGATGAAAAAACATAATAACGGCTGAAAATGAAACGAACAGAATCAAGAACACGCCTATCAAACTTTCAAAAAATTGCAGGTTAAAAGCCTGAGTCTTAAGAATATTAAGGATAATGCCTTGCAAGATAATAAGTGAAAGCACTAAATAAATAAGCACGCTTATAACAACGGAAGTGGTGACGCTTATACCATAGGGAACATGCCGTTTACTTAATAGATGAGCTCTGGTCGCGAAACCGCTTATACCTCCCGACGAAACAAAGTAATTCACGCAGGTAGAGACCAAGGCTATGCCGCTTATTTCCCAAAAAGGCATCCTATAATTAAGCAGCCTGAGCATTTCCCATAATGTAAAACCCATAAAAACATAACAGAATGCGGCAAAGAAAAAAGATAAAAATAAATATAAAGCCTTCGCATCCGCCAATACGGAAGAAAGCGCCCCGAAACTGGGATATATGAGCCATATCAATATGGCCAATGAGAAGACAATGGGGCCATACACATAGAATTTGCTTTTTAACTTTTTTTTCTTTTTCATAAGAAACAATTTAGTAAAATAATACTGAATGGTATCACAGTATTATATTCTAAAACTTTATTAGTAAGATTCAAAATGGTTTCTGGTGTTTGCCATGAGGAAATTTAAAAGTTTGATATTTGCTGATTTGGAATTTATTTAATATTTGTTATTTTCCGCCATTACTGCTTAGGCGCTCTCCATTACTACTTCGGTGAGTCTGCCTAAGATTCAGTGGCAGAGACCCGCTAACGCTTTAGTGGTGAGGAGCTTTGGGATTTACTAATTTATGTCTATATATAACTCGGATTTTTTAATTATAGGGAGCGGCATAGCGGGATTATCCCTCGCTGCCAAATTGGCTGAGATAGGCTCGGTCAATATTATTACAAAACGCGATATCGCCACTTCAAGCACGAATCTCGCTCAAGGCGGAATTGCCGCCGTTATGGATAAATCGGATTCTTTTGATTTACATATAAAAGACACACTCAAAACAGGCTATGGCCTTTCAAATCCTGAAATTGTAAAAAATGCCATTAAATCCGCTCCCAAAAGAATAGAAGAATTGATTGCGTTGGGCGTAAATTTTTCCAAAAAAGGAAAAAAACTTGATTTGGGCATTGAAGGCGGACATTCCAAAAGAAGAGTGCTACATGCCACCGATATGACGGGAAAGGAAATTGAAGCCAAGCTGATTAAAAAATGTTCCGCCAATAAAAACATACGAATTTATGAAAATCATATAGCCATAGACCTTCTGCTTAAATGCCACGCGTCTTCATGTAAACCTTCTAAAAATCAATGCGCTGGCGCATATGCCCTGGATAATGCCAATCAAGTTCATAATTTTTTAGCCAATAAGACAATATTGGCTTCGGGTGGCGCGAGCAAAGTTTATTTATACACCTCAAACGGAGATGAAATAACAGGTGACGGCATGGCAATGGCTTTTAGAGCCGGACTTAAACTGGTCAATATGGAATTTGTTCAATTTCATCCCACATGCCTTTATCATCCCAAAGTAAAATCATTTTTAATCTCGGAAGCTGTGAGAGGCGAAGGCGGAATATTGAGATTAAAAAACGGCGAAGCTTTCATGCGTAAATATAGCCCTGACAAGGAACTTGCCTCCCGGGATATTGTGGCCAGAGCTATAGATAATGAATTGAAAAAAAGCGGGAATGAATGCGTATATTTGGATATTACGCATTTAAAATCTGATTTTATAAAAAAACGATTTCCCACTATTTACGGCAAATGCTTGAAGCACGGCATCAATATTCTCAAAGAACCGATTCCGGTGGTTCCCGCCGCCCATTTCTTCTGCGGCGGAATTGAAGTTGACTCAAATTCCAAAACAAAAATAAAAAATCTCTTTGCCGTGGGAGAAGTCTCTCATACCGGTTTGCACGGCGCCAATCGCTTGGCGTCAAATTCACTTCTTGAAGGAGCCGTTTTCGCGCACAAAGCCTATCTATCCATTAAAAAAGACCTTGTAAGGAAACCGTTGGCAAAACATAGTAAATCCGAAACTTGGAATTCGGGAAACGCGCGTCCAAGCGACGAAGCGGTAATGATAACTCATAACTGGGCTGAAATACGCACGCTTATGTGGAATTATGTCGGAATTGTCAGAAGCGATAAAAGACTTGAGCGGGCGGAAAGCCGCATGAAAATAATATCGGATGAAATTCTCAAATATTATTGGGATTTTTTCTTAACAAGAGACCTTTTAGAATTAAGAAATATTGCCTGTATCGCCCAGCAAATAATTCGTTCAGCTCAATTAAGAAAAGAATCCAGAGGCCTGCATTATACGATAGACTATCCAAAAAAATCTTCTCATTATGCGAAAAACACCACTGTGGATAGATATATATAGAAATCAGATAGTAGAAAGCAGAGAGAAGTAAAAGCAAGGTTAAAAATGAACTTTATTACCATATCGGGCGCGAGAGAACATAATTTAAAAAATTTAAACCTAAAATTGCCTAAAAATAAAATAATTGTAATTACCGGACTTTCAGGCTCAGGCAAATCAAGCCTCGCTTTTGACACAATATACGCGGAAGGACAAAGAAGATATGTGGAAAGCCTTTCAGCTTATGCCAGGCAATTTCTTGAGCAAATGGATAAGCCGGATATTGACCATATAGAAGGCCTTTCTCCCGCGATAGCCATTGGCCAGCATTCCCCTTCAAAAAACCCCCGCTCAACCGTGGGAACCGTAACGGAAATTTATGATTATCTCAGACTCCTTTTCTCTAAAATAGGCAATCCTCAATGCCCAAAATGCAAACTACCCATCAAACAATGGGCTCAAGGAGCGATAGTCAAAGAAATATTAGCCAAATATAATAATAAAAAAATCAGCATATTATCTCCGCTTATCAAAGACAGAAAAGGAACCTACGATCAATTGCTTTTAAAACTTAAAAAATCGGGTTTTACAAAAGTAAAAATAAACGATAAATTTTATGAATTAAAAAATCCTCCAAAACTCAAAAGATACAATAAACATACGATAGAACTTTTTATAGACGAACTTACAATTGCAGCGGATGAAAAAGAAAGGCTGCAAGAATCATTGGAGCTGGCTTTTAAAGAGTCCAAGGGCTATGTAACTATTGAAATGAATGATAAAAAAAACAATCGCGTTGTCTATAGCGAGAAAAATTCCTGTCCATCATGTACAATGAGTTTTCCCGAACTTGAACCCAGACTCTTTTCCTTTAATTCCCCTCACGGCGCTTGCCGGGATTGTTCCGGTCTTGGCGTCAAAATTGAAGTTGACGAGAACTTGGTGGTTCCTTCTCCCGATAAAACCATTTTTGAAGGCGCTATTGAACCTTGGAACAAACCCATAACCACAAGAACAAATAGATGGAAAAATTCTTGGAGCTCCTATTACGGAGAATTGATTGAAAATGTATGCGCCGCGCGTAAAATACCCGAGGATATCCCCTGGAAAAAATTATCAAAAACCCAAAAGGATATACTGTTTTATGGCGACAGCTCCAATGATTTTGAAGGAATTATCAATAATCTCAAACGCCGATACACGGATTCCCAATCTGATTTCGTAAGAGAAGAAATACATCGTAAATACATGCATGAAAAAAAATGCTCCGCCTGCCAAGGCAAAAGATTAAAACAGGAAGGGCTTAATGTTTTGATTGCCGGCAAGAATATAGCCGCCATTTCCGTTCTTTCAATTGAAGATGTAAAAAAATTCACAAATAATCTAAAACTTAGCAAAAAAAATGAATTCATTTCAAAACAAATATTTAAAGAAATAAACTCAAGACTCACCTTTCTTATAAATGTCGGGCTCTCCTATATCTCTCTTGAAAGAAAATCGAGAACCCTTTCGGGAGGAGAAGCTCAGCGCATACAACTGGCGACTCAAATAGGTTCGGGGCTTAGCGGCGTGCTTTATGTTTTGGATGAACCCACCATAGGCCTGCATCAAAGCGATAATGCGAGGCTCATGCGCACTCTTAAATCTTTAAGGGATTTGGGCAATACATTGATAATAGTTGAGCATGATGAAGCGATTATAAGAAACGCCGATTATATAGTGGACCTTGGCCCCAAAGCGGGCGCGGGCGGCGGCTATATCACGGCGCAAGGCCCTCTTAGTAAAATATTATCCAATCGGGCGTCTCTTACCGGAAAATTTCTTAAAGGCGAGGAAACAACCGCCTTATCGCGAAAACAAATAAAAACTCCAAAGAAATTTTTGAAATTTGAAAAGGCCGCGCAATTCAATTTAAAAAATATTGATGTAAAAGTGCCCATAGGTCTGTTTACCTGCGTATGCGGCATATCCGGCTCGGGAAAATCAACCTTGCTTTATGAAATTATTCATAAGGCGCTGGCAAAAAAAATATATAAGAGCAAGGAAAATCCCGGAAAATTTAAGCGCATGAGCGGCTCTGAATTCATAGATAAAGTGATAATAATAGATCAAGCTCCGATTGGAAGAACCCCGCGGTCAAATCCCGCTACCTATACCGGACTATTTTCGCATATACGAGAACTATTTTCTCAACTTCCCGAATCGAGGCGCAGAGGCTATAAACCGGGCAGATTTTCATTTAATGTTTCAGGCGGCCGTTGTGAAGCCTGCTCTGGAGAAGGAACGATAAAAATACAAATGCAGTTTTTGCCAGATATATATGTTAAATGCGATGAATGCCATGGAAAAAGATTCACCGACTCAACTCTTGAAATACGATTAAACAATAAGAATATATTCGAAGTTCTGGATATGACCGCGGATGAAGCCAAAATATTTTTTAAAAACATACCGCAAATACTAAAGATATTAAATACTCTGTGCGAGGTTGGCCTGGGTTATATAAAATTGGGCCAAAGCGCCACTACCCTATCTGGAGGAGAAGCCCAAAGAATGAAATTGGCTTATCAGCTTTCAAAAAGATCCACGGGCAAAACTCTTTATATTTTGGATGAACCCACAACAGGGCTCCATTTCGCCGATACCGGAAAACTTTTACAAGTATTGCGCAAGCTTAACAGTCAGGGAAATACTATTTTAATTATAGAGCATAATCTTGATGTAATAGCGTCATCCGATTGGATTATAGAACTTGGGCCCGAGGGCGGAGAAAAAGGCGGCTATCAAATATTCGCTGGCCCGACCGATAAAATACTTAAAGATTCCTCGTCAATAACCGCGCCTTATTTAAAGAAACATCTAAGCTTGACAGCTAGACAGCCGGACCGCTTGACGGCAAACAACGCTCCCGAAACAGTACCTGCAAAAACAAGATGAGCAAACAAAGGCCTTCCGGAAATTCCCGCGAAATACACGCCGTCTCCTTAAATAAATACGCGCTATTCTTTGAAAAAACAAAAAATATTCCCGGCATTAAGATTGTCCCATCAAAACCGGCAAGCGATAACGATCTGCTTCTTGCCCACAGTAAACAATGGTTACGGCGGTTAAAACTTAATGACTTGACTAAAATGGAGGAAGAACAACTTTCCATTCCTAATTCCAAATTATTAATATCCCGGTCATGGAAGTTTGCCGGCGCGAGCATCGCCGCGGCTTTAAACTCTTTAGAATGCGGTTTGGGGATATCCGCCATAGGAGGTGGCCATCACGCCAAATTTAATACCGGAGAAGGATTTTGTCCGGTTAATGATATTGCCATAGCTATAAAAAAAATCCGGAAAGAAAACAAAATAAAAAAAGTTTTAATAGTTGATTTGGACGCCCATCAAGGCAATGGAACCGCCGAAATATTTCATAATGATAAAAACATTTTCACATATTCCGCGCATCAACAATTCGGCTATCCCGAGAAGAGAGAAAGAAGCTCTCTGGATATTGAGTTTCCCCCAAATATTGAAGATGAGCAATACCTTGAAGTCATTCAAGAAACCCTCCCGGAAATTTTCAAAAAATCGAATTTTGATATGGCTTTTTATATCGCCGGAGCCGATATCTATGCGCATGACCTTCTGGGAGACATGAAAGTATCAATGGCGGGCATACAAAAAAGAGACGCGTTTGTTTTTAAAATTCTAAAGGATTTAAAAATTCCGATTGTTCTGGCCTTTGCCGGCGGTTACGCGAAAAACATAGATGATACGGCTAAAATTTATTTTAATACGGTAAAGGAAGCTCTTAAAAGTTTTCCTTTATTTAATAAAAAGATACACTTCTAATTTCTTGCCGCGCACCGAAGTTTATTTAAATTTTTTAAATTTGGTCTGGTTTATTTTAATTGGCGTAAAATTAAAACTTGCCGACGGAAACCCTGATGTTTTTTCTTTCTCATTGGCATAAGTTTCAAGCCATTTGAGCCATGATTGTTCAAAATCATCCAAACTTTTTATTCGGTACGATGACCATAGCGCTTCTTCCACCTTTTTTCCGGCGCGAATCAAATCGCAAAAGTTTTTAAACTGAATTCTCTTGCCGGGATTAAAGAGGTATTTTACAATGCCAAAGGACTGAAGATACCAATCTCCTATTTGCTGTTTGCTATCCAGCTTTTTCAACTCTATATCGAAAAAATCGGAAAAACTTATATATCTTTCCTGAGGAACATATTTTAAAGCATTATGCCAAGGACCTTTGCCATAAGACTTATCCTCCATTGAAACCGCAAGGCCTTCATTAAGCCATTGAGGAGGATGCCTGAATTTTTCTTCAAAATAGCCTTCAAAATAAAGATGAGTAAGCTCATGAGCGATTACGGCCCTCAGTTTTTCAATATCTCCCTTATCATAAACAACAATGGTTTTTTTCTTGATAAAGGCAAGCCCTTTCGACCAGTCCGGCGGCTTAAATTCTCCGCCTAAATAAGTTTTTTTTGAGCTATATATATATACTTTCCCCTTTTCTCTCATCATCCAGGGAGAAAACATTGAGATATCCATTTTCATTATGTTGTATATTTTTTCAAGTTCAATAACTATTGAAACGGGAGACCAAGCTGACTCATGATAAATCTTAAAATGCGGAGATTCTTTGAGATGCCAATCTATTTTTTTTTGTTTAGACTGTTTTTTAAATTTGCTTTTTAGATATTTTATGGGGGTTTCATGTATTTTCTTGCCATAGCTTTGAATTTCTCCGGCAAAAGAATTTAAGCCGAAGAAAATCAATAAACCCGCCAATGGAATTTTAAATTTGAAAATTAACATAGTAAAAGTATAGCACTGAAATACCTTTGTCGCAACACCGCGCGCCGCATAGGGCTCATGGCGCGCTTTTAGTATAATAATAGCAGCCTGAAAATCTTTTGGTTTCTTATGAAAAAACTTTCAATTCTATTTCTCCTTTTCGGAATAATTATTTTTTCGGTGATTTTATACAATCTGGATATAGCCGCTGTTCTCTCCTCTCTCTCGAAAGTAAAATGGGGTTTCATTCTCATATTCTCCCAAGAAATAGTGGCCCATATTTTCAACACCTGTGGCTGGAAATACGCCATAGACAGCGAACTTAAAATCAAAATAAGTTTTAAAAAGCTGCTTCTAATGAGAATCGCGGGAGACGGAATTAACTATGTGACTCCATCGGCCACTTTGGCCGGAGAATTTGCCAAAGCCCATATGATGGGTAAAGATCACTCTCTAACCCATAGATTAGCCACCGTGGCGCTGGCTAAAATAACCCAAGCTATAGCGCTTTGCCTTATATCCATCGCGGCCATAACTTGGTTGTTATTGGGAAATTTTAATATCGCTGGCCTCTCCGGTCAAATGAAACTGGCAACCTATATAATAGCGGCTCTTTTCGCGATTATTATTTTTCTGGAATTAAGAGCGAACAAAACGGCGGAAAATGGCGATGCGGACGAAAAAGCAGAAAAACCAAAAACTCTTTTGGAAAAATTGAAAGAGCTGGATAAAACCATGATGCTTTTTATTAAAAAAAAACCAAAAGAATTCGCTCTTTCAACATTTTTTTTCACACTCGCGTATTTATGGGGCGCGATAGAAGCATATTTAATCGCTTATTTTCTGGGAATAAATATCACATTCGCCATTGCTTGTTTAATTGAATTGCTTTCCGTTTTCCTGGATGGTTTGTTTTTCGCTGTTCCCTTAAAAGCCGGAACTCAAGAAGCCACAAAAGTGGCAATTTTTTCAACCTTGGGCATGAGCGCCGCTTTAGGCTTTTCTTTCGCGGTGGTAAGACATTTGAGAGAATTATTATGGGCTTTTACAGGTGTTTTAATTTTTTATCGGATGAAAAGAGTTTAAAGAAAAAAATAGAAATCGGAAAACAAAGTGAACAATTATTGATCCTGGTCTACCGTATAATCTATTTGATTACCGTCGGTTGTATACTTTATCTTTTTTCCATCAATAAGACATGAACCGTCGCCCGGCGTTGCGGTCAAGTCGGACATTTTCGCTGACATTTCGGCGTTAATTTTTGAATAACAGCCTTCCGTTCTGACTTTTGACGCATTGCTTCTATATAATCTGGCGGAAAGCATATATCTGGCCATTACCCATTTAAGAACCATAACGCCTATCATGGCCATTATTACACACATGACCAGCGTTTGAAGAAGCATTGAACCGCGTTTAAAAATAATTTTCATAAAGAAGTTCCTCTCACTTCTATTCCTCGTTGTTGCTTTCGCTGTTACTTGTGACTGGAAACTTGAGACTTGTGACTTTGCTATGGCGTAGTCTGAGTATGAACAATAGCGCCCAAAGTAGTATCTATACGCCGAGCGCCTTGAATATTTGAAGTTGTTCTTAAAGATATTTGAACTTGATCCTCTTCATTAATTTTTTCCTTGGTTGACTGATTAAATCTGCGCGAAAAGAAACGCTCCATTGAGGAAATTTGCACATTATGAAGAACACTAGTTACAGTACCTCCGCCGTTCGGGCCGCAAACTCCCACTGGATAACTGCCTGTCCACTGATTGGTATCATCAGACGCGCATGGACAACCGCCCGTATCAAAAGGAACGGGCCCAGTATGATAATATAGGCAGGGTGTTGCTTCATCCGGATGAGGGCAAGCAGCTCTACAAAAATAATGCCATTCATTTTTAACAGAACCACCTGGGTTCTTAATATCTTGATTTATGGGACTGCATCCGCTTTGTTTATCAACATTTGTCACAAAAGCCAGAACATTGCCGCGGGCATTAAAAGCGGGTATGTCAACGCGAGTTGCGGTCATAAGTCTTATTTGTATGGCTTTTACGGCAATGGAAAGATTGTTTTTAACAATATTCTGCCTATAACTCTGAAACATATGTTTATTAATTGTGCCGTAAATGGTAACCAAAGCGGTCATCATCATTGAAAAAATAAGAACAGATATCATAAGCTCGGCAAGAGTAAACCCCGTTAGAAATCTCAGCTTTAACGGATGATTTAGCATAAGACCTTTAACTTGTATCCAACCCCCGAAATTTCTGAACGGGGCAAGCCCCGCGCGGTCTTTTTTAATTTTTATTGAATTAGTTCGCATAAGTTAAAATAAACTTTACCTTTTTGCAAGCAACCTTATCCCCAACGCCAAGTCCGCAGTCAATATTTTTAACTTGATAAACTAAATAACATGAGAGAAGCCATTTGCAACTTGTGCCATCAGGTTGAAGTGGCGTACCACTAAGAAGTGAAGATATATCATGTCTCAGACCGAACTTACTGGTATCCCCCTCAAGCGCCCAAATGATTTTTTCCTCCGCCGACCAGTTGCCGGGCGGAGTTCCCGGCAAAATATAAAGATTATTGCTCGGTTCAACGGCAACATAACTTTTAAGAACTTCTTGCGCGGTCTTTAAAACCAAAGCGGCGGCTTCTCTTTTATCCGCCTTGCTTTCGGAAACAAAACCGGATAAAACAACGGAATAAATAGCGGTAGTGGTCATGGCGGCTATAAGAGCGGCCAATACAACTTCAATTAAGGTAACTCCTTTGGAAAATCGCTTTTTAAATATCATAAAGATTTTTAGCTCACAATTAGAATGTGGGGCACGAAGGGACATTTGTTCCGAAAGCTATACATCGACCGGAACTGGTAAATCTATAACCCCATGAACTATATGGACTGGGCGCGCTGGTATTTCTCATAGCGCAGGAAACGGCTCCTGGGCCGCAACAAGCGCCGCCCACTCCCGTTATTGGATTACAAGCATAATATAAATAAGACGCGTCGCCACCTTGCTGCCAATCCTGCTTGGCGACATAATTGCATGCCACCAAATTACATGCCGAATTGGCCGTGGAACAAACGCTGGAATTACAAGAATCGGTTATTTGTCCGGCTGTAAAATTTGAACCCATTTTATCCAAATTCCAAATTCTATTGGCATTGCCGATTAAGTGGCCGATAGCGATGGAATCGTTTGCTTTTGAGGTTTCAATCGTTTTGAAATAATAAGGCATTCCCATGGACGCGAGAATTCCCAAAATAAGAACCACCACAAGAAGTTCAATAAGAGTAAAACCCTTTCGAGAAAATTTAATCACCCGCCACCTCCAAACAATAAAAAATAAAAGCCAAAAGTTAGATATATGCAGGTAAGGAATATCTCTGCTAAATATTGATTCTTGAGACCTGCAACATGAAACCTGCGACAACAGAGCTTCGCTCTGTTATTACATTCCACCGCCAATTTGTGAAAGTTGAAATATCGGCATAAAAATGGACATAACTATAATGCCGATAACGCTTCCGATACCCACAACCAATATCGGATCAATTATGGCCGTAAATCTGCGTAAAAACTGATCAATCTGTTCTTGATAAAATTTCGAAAGAGTAATAATGATATCGGGAAGTTTGCCCGATTCCTCACCCATCCACATCATTTCAGTGACAAGCGAAGGGAAAATCATGGTTTTTTTAAAAGCTTCCGATATGGATCTGCCGCTGGCTATATCATTTTTTGCGGTTTTAAGCGCATTTTGAAAAACAAGATTTTTTTTAAAAGCATTCTCTAAAACAGAAACCGAATTCAATATGCTTACGCCGCTTTTTATAAGCGTGGCCATTGTGGTCAGCAATCTTTCAATCTGTATGTTTTTGATAAAAGGTCCGACAAACGGAACACCCATCTGAAAATGATTAAGAGCAAGCAAGCCTTTTTTAGTGGAAACATAAGCTCTTAAAGCAAAAAAAGTTCCTATGGCAACTACAATCATCAAAACAAAATAATCGGCAAAAATAGCCGATATGTTCACTATCACTTGAGTTATCAAAGGCAGTTCCAAATTAAAATCTTTGAAAATACCCGCGAAAACAGGAACTATATATACAATAAAATACATCAAAACGCCGCCGGACATAAACATAAGAACGGCGGGATAAGAAACAGCGGTTATGATTTTGGATTTTACATTTTCCTGTGATTCGCTGTAAGCCGTAATTTGCCTTAAAACCGCCGGTAATTGTCCCGAAACTTCTCCCGCTTGAATAAGAGAAACCCAGATATCGGTAAAAATTTTCGGATGCTTTTCAAGAGCCTTATGAAAGGTTCCCCCCGCGCTGACTTCTTTTGTAACTTGAGCCAAGACCGCGCCAAAAGTTTTATTCTCGGCATGCTCGGATAAGAGAGACAGCGCGCGCACAAGCGGTATGCCGCCGCCGATAAGCGTGGACATCTGCTCGCCGAAAAACACCAGTTCTCTTCCTGAAACGCTTCCTTTGCTAAACCTGTTTAAATCAAAAAGCCCCTTGGGTTTTGATTGTTCCGATTGTATGGACAATATAAACAAGCCGCGACTTTGAAGATCTCCCACCGCTTGATCTTCACTATCCGAGGTGATATTCCCGGTGGTAACCGTGCCTTGAGCGTCTTGAACCGTATATATAAATTTAGCCATATAGTTAATTAAGCAAATACAGGGTATAAAATCAATTAGTTTTTGTGCACAGTGGTTATGCTTAAAATTTCATCGACGGAAGTTACTCCCGCCATAATCTTTCTCCAACCGCTGGCTCTTAAATTCCAAGCCCCGCCTTTAGCGGCAGCTTCTTCCATTTTCATTACATCATAATCTTTATATATTATGCGCTTGATTTCTTCCGTTATAAAATAAACTTCATAAATGGCCTTTCTGCCTTTATAGCCCATGTTTTCGCATTTATCACAACCTTTGGCTTTATAAAAAATCAATTTGGCGGGATTGGGAAGCGGATCAAGCTTGGATTCCGCCATAAACATATCAACTTCATCTTGCGTCGGCTTATAAGGAATTTTGCAGTGAGGACAAAGGACTCTGATAAGCCTTTGAGCCGCGACAAGAAGCAATGTGCTGGCAAGAAGATATGGTTCTATATCCATATCAATGAGCCGCGGAACACATTCCAAAGCGCTATTGGTATGGAGAGTTGAAAGCACGAGATGTCCGGTCATGGCGGCTTTAAGGCAAGATTCCGCCGTTTCATTGTCTCTAACCTCTCCCACAAGTATCACATCGGGATCCTGCCTGAGAAAAGAGCGCAAACCGCTGGCAAAAGTAAGGCCTATATCCGGTTTAATCTGCACCTGGCTTATGCCCTCAAGCTTTATTTCAACCGGATCTTCAAGAGTCATGAAATTCATCGAGGGATCTTTTATCGTATTTAAAACGGAATTTAAGGTAGTGGTTTTACCGCTTCCGGTCGGTCCCGTTAAAAATATAAGTCCATGGGGAGAATCACTGGCTTTTAAAAAATCCGCTTTTTGCCTGGGTTCAAAGCCCAGTTTATCCACATTTAATTCAACCGCGCCTTTATCCATTAATCTCATGACAAGTTTTTCGCCAAAAACCGTGGGACATATTGAAACACGAGTTTCGATAATTCTATTTTGAAATCTTATTGAGAAACTTCCGTCTTGAGGCAGCCGTCTTTCGGCAACATCCAGCTTGGATAAAATTTTGACTCTGGAAATCATACTGTTGACATGATCGGGCCTGGGAGCCGTTTTCTCATAAAGCGTTCCGTCTATCCTTAATCTTAAAGACACTTTTTCATCAAATTTTTCGAGATGGATATCACTTGTGCGCTCGGTTATGGCTTGCTTTAATATGGCATTAACAAGTTTTATGGATTGAGCCCCCTTGGATTCTCCAATAATTACATTATCCAAGTCCAATTTGCCGTCAGGAGTCAGGCCGTCTCCGGCTTCCGCCGCTTCTCCGTCGTCTTCGCCCCCTCCCTCTATAACCTGATCTATTAAATCGGATTTTCCTTGATAAAAAACATCCACAACTTTAAGGATTTGTTCTTTGGTTGAAATAAAAATCTGCAATTCCATACCGCTTATAAGCTTAATATTATCGAGAAGTATTATATTGGTGGGATCCGCCATCGCGACGGCAAGAATGCCTTCTTCCATAAAAAGAGGAATCACAAAATTATCTCTTGAAAATTTCTCGGGAATAATTTTTTCCAAACCTTGGCCGCTCTCAGGGTTTAGAATCTGGTTTTCGCGGGAAGCGTACGGCATGCCAAGCTGTCTGGATAAAGCCATGGCAACATGCTCTTCCGTCAC
>DAOWCC010000027.1 GCA_030639665.1 Elusimicrobiota bacterium
CGCAAGTTTGGCGGAAGGAAGTCAAAAACAAATTTGCACAGTTTTTATTCTCGGACTCTAAGACTCCCCGACTCTTTGACCACGACTTTTCCTAAATAACTTTAGGGAAAGTATCTCTATTTAATAGTATAATGTAAAAGCTATATTAATAAACTTAAAATAACAGGAGGATTGTGAATTATGAAAAAAGAACTTTTGGTTGGTGTTTTGGCCTTATTTGTCTGCGCTTGCGCGTCCGCTCCGGATAAAAGCACGGTTGCGGATAAAGCCGAAATAGAAAGGGAATGGGTTGAAGAAGGCATAACAAAACATTATATCTTTGCCAGAGGCATTGGCGCCGCTGATCAAACACTTGAAAACAAAACTCAAAAAATGGCAACTTCCCGCAATGCATCCATAATCAACGCGCAGTATAACATGCTTTCCATGATTAAAGGTGTTCAACTTGAAGGTGGAATAATGGTGGAAAAAGCCATTGAAACAGATTCCGCTTTGGCTACCACGATAAATTCTCTTATAAAGGGAGCTCAGGTTGTAAAAACGGAATGGACCAGCGATGACGGTTGTGTTGTTGTTTTGAGACTTCCTAAAGCTGTTCTCAAAAATGCCGGAATTAAACTTTTGGATTAAAGAGAGAAAATTTTCATGTCTAAATCCATTTCAATAGTTTTAGCGTTAGTGTTTGCCATATTTGCCACTTCCTGCTCTTCAACAAGGAAATCACTTAAAAATTCCGCTTATGATATTGAAATTGTTGAAGCCGATGGAATGGCGCCTATCATTGAAAAAGACATAACGGCGGCAAAAAAAACATCTTTGCATGAGGCAATGAAAAATGCTCTGGCTCTTGTTGTTGGCGTTTATGTTTCACAAGAAGCTCTGGTCTCAAAGGCGATATTGATTGATGATAGTATTACCTCTCAAACCGAAGGCTATATTGAAAAATATGAAATCATCAAGGAATGGAAAGACGGTGATTTCTATAAAACCAGAATAAAAGCTCATGTTAGGCGCGAGGATTTATCAGCCAAGCTCAAAAACTTTGAAAATGAACCCTCTAAGCTTGGTAATCCCGTAATAGCGTTTTCCATAGAAGAAACCGTGGACGGAAAACCCATGGAAAGTCATTACTGCGAGCTTGAAATTAAAAATACTTTTGCTGAAGCGGGATTTGCGGTATCCGATAAGCAGGAGGGCGATATTTTAATTTCCGGAACCGCTTCCTCTGATTTTAATACTCAAGAGGGCCTTGGCGGATTTACTTCTTATAGAGCGGCTCTATCCGCTAAAGCCGTTAAGACGGGTTCAGAGGAAGTTCTTTTAACCGTTCAGTCCTCAGCGGGCGGCATTGATTTAAGTAAAAAAGGCGCCGCAAGAGCCGCGCTCATAAACGCCTCCAAAAAAATAGCTCTTGAAATTAAAGACGGGGTTTTAAAAGCTTTACGAAAAAAAACGCTCATAAAGATTACGGTGGAGAATGCCGAAACCATGAACAAACTGAGTGAATTCATCAAAGCCCTAAGAAATATTCCCACTGTAAGAGATTGCTGGCTAAGAACATTTAATGGCGGCAAAAATGCCGTTTTGGATGTAAACTTAAGGCGTTCAAATGCCGCGGATTTTTCACAAATTCTAGGTAAAAACAAGCGTTTTAAGGTTGAAATTATCAATTCCACTTCTTATAGCCTTAATTTGAGAATACAGCCTAAGTAAAGAATTAAAGCGGTTAAGAAATTATAAGAGGTTTAATTTTTGACTCCCGGATTTAAATAGAGATTATATTATGAACTTTTTTAAGCTGAGAATTTTAAATACTTCCTTGATTTTTATAATCGGGATACTGCTTGGTTTTATAATCAAAGATAAGATGTTTACCGCGCAAGATAATCGATTGTCCTCCGTAATCCAAACAGAAGGAGAGACTTCCGCCTCTGGACTTCAATCAAATTCAAGCGACTTGTATGAAAAAGACGAATATAATGTTTTTGACGATGATGAGGATTATGATATTCCCGTCCCGAAAAAAGCAGCTAAGAAGCAAAATGAAATAAACGAAGAAGGTAAAAAGCCGTCTGAAATTGAAGACAAAACCGCGAAATTTGTGGATTTCAGCTCGCCCTTTTTTAAAAATCCGGCAAAGTTTAAAAATGAAATAGTGACGATGGATATTCAGATGATTTTCGCGAGAAAGAGTGATTCCGGCTGGCGTTTAAACTTAATGTATATGGATTCTCAAAAAGGCGTAAAATATGTTTATTTGGACAGCGACTTGCTTTTAACGGATAAAGTTGAGCTCAAGATTGGATACTTCTATCGCGTTTCTTTTAAATGCGTTGAGGGCCAACTTAATAAAGGGAATATGCTCTTGTCTATCGCGCCTACAGGTAAAAAAGCCGAGTGGGCTACCGGCGTCAGCGCCATAGAATAAAAAAATCGTAAGTTCATAAGCGCGCAATAGTTTAAAGTTTTGATTTGTATTTTGGAGTTTGGAGCTTAATCATATTATGTCCTATTTTTTTATTATCAATCCAAAAGCAGGGAAACAAATCGAAAATATTTCAGAGAGGATAAGCACACTTCTTTCCGGAAGCAAAGTTAATTATGACATTGCTTTTACCGAACGCAAGGGCCACGCGCGCGAGCTTTCCAGGATGGCCATTATAAACGGTTTTTCCAATATAGTGGTTGCGGGGGGAGATGGAACAATAAAAGAAGCCGCGGAACCTCTTGTCGGCAAAGAGCAAAATCTTTGTATATTGCCCTGTGGTTCGGGCAATGGATTGGCCAGAGTTCTTTATATTCCCCTTGATATTGATTCAGCCATTAGGGGAATCTTAAAATGGCAGCCAAGAAAGATAGATGTTTGCCTGGCTAACGGCCAACCTTTTTTTTGCACCGCCGGCATAGGTTTTGACGCGCAAATAGCGCAATTATTTAATAGCAGAAAAGGCAAAAGAGGCATGCTTCCTTATTATTTTTTCGCTCTTATGCTTTTCGCGAAATATAAATCTCCTTTTTTAACCGCTTGGTTTAACGGAGATAAAAAAGAATTCGAACCGCTGATTTTTGGCATTTTTAATGCCAGAGGCTATGGCGGCGGAGTGAAACTCGCGCCTAATGCTTATGTTGATGACGGACATTTTGATATAGTTGTCGTGAGGAAAACTTCTTTTTTAAAATCTTTAAGGGCTTTTCCCGATTTATTCAACGGCAAATTCTTGCGGCACAAAAATATCGTATCTCATTATACATCAAGAACGCTTGAAATGATATGTCCTCCACAAACGGTGTTTCACCTTGATGGTGAAGATTTTATTTCAGACGGTTCTTTAAAATTTTCCATTCTTCCAAAATTATTAAATGTCAAAACCCCAAAACCCTTTTAATCAAGAACTTGATAAACGCTCGCGCGTGTCGCCTTTAAGCCAAAAACTGGAGGGATTGGCTCTAAGATGCTTGGCCTGCGCGCATAAATGCATAATCGGGGACGGTAAAAGAGGAATCTGTAAAGTTAGATTTAATAAAAATGGGGAACTTTACGCGCCAAACGGCTATGTTTCTTCCATTGGATTTGACCCGATAGAAAAAAAACCTTTTTTTCATATTATGCCGGGAGCCAAAACTCTTTCTTATGGGATGCTTGGATGCAACTTTAAATGTCCGTTCTGTCAAAACTACACAATTAGTCAGCTTTCGGATGATTTTAATTATCTCGGGGACATACATGATATAACTCCCACTGAAATTATTAATCACGCTATAAATCAAAAGGCCAAAATAATTGTCTCAACTTATAATGAACCTACGATTACATCCGAATGGTCCCTTGAAATATTCAAACTCGCGGCTAAAAACCGAATAAAAACAGCCTATGTTTCAAATGGATATGCCTCTGAGGAAGTTCTGGGTTTTCTTATGCCCCATTTGAATTTCCTTAATATAGATTTGAAAACTTTTGATTCTGAGAATTATTCCCGTATTCTGGGCGGCAAATTGGAAAATGTTCTTCAAACAATTGAAAAAGCTTATAAGATGGGGATTTGGATTGAAATTGTAACCCTGCTGATTAAAGATTTTAATACCGATGAAGCCCAGTTAAATTCCATGGTTGAATTTATAGCCGGTATTTCGCCGGATATTCCCTGGCATATAACCGCTTTCCATCCCTGTTATAAAATGACAGATAAACCCGCCACCGATGAAGGAATTATTAGAAAAGCTTTTAAGATAGCTAAAGAAAAAGGCCTTAAATATGTTTATGCCGGCAATATTCAATCATCCGACATGGAAAATACTTATTGCCCCGATTGCGGAGAATTATTGGTTGAAAGAAATTACTATTCAATCGGAAGTTTTAACATAGAATCTGATGTGGAAAAAGCAGGAAAATGCCATAAATGCGGAGCTTCCATCGCGGGTATATGGTTTTAACCCCACGCATACACATTACCTATTAATCCTTTTAAAAGAAAGCTTCAGCACACTATGTATGTGTGGGGGCTTTATTTTCCGCCATTACTTCTTTGGCGGATCCGCCGACGGTTTAGCGGCGGAGAATATTTGATATCTTGTTCCTTTCCAAGGATTCTTCATTATATCTTCATTTATTCCCATTATCGCGCCCAGTAAATAGGATATAGTCAAAGGCAAGGATGCCAATATATAAGAATCGAAACCTGTTTTTGCCGCGAGTTTTATAAAAAATAAAGATGCCACAAATGTCGAGACCGCTATTATTATGTAGCGGTATTTTTTGTTTTTAATATTAATGGCGAGAAGAGTAGCGATATAATACTGAACTATGGAATTTAGAATTGTTATTAAGGCGAATCCCGCGAAATCATAGATAAGAAATTTAACCTTATAAATTACTTGAAGACCGGAGATGTTTTTGAGAATATAAAACATGCCGCGGATAAAAATTGCCGTTATTAAAAATTCCAGAGTCAGGCAAAGTATGGATATTGAACAGTACAAGAGGATGGAAATGCTTAAAAAAAATTTATCATCATTTTTTTTAGTCATAAAACCCGATATTTTTCAAAAAGACTCCGTTATTTTGCCAATCTTTTGTTATCTTCACCGTTAATTCGAGTTTAATTTTTCTGCTTACAAATTTTTCCAGATTTTTTTCGGAATTTTCTCTGATTGTTCTTAAATTTTTTCCTTTATGTCCGATAATGATAGGTTTAACTGATTTTTTAGATACATGAACATTCGCGTGTACATAATCGGGAAAGCCGGAGTTTTCTTTAAAAGTGTCTATTTCCACCGCGACAAGATAAGGCACTTCATTCTTAAAAAGCTTAAAAATCTGTTCTCTGATAATTTCCGCCGCGAAAAACCTCTCCCATTTGGTCGTTATTTCATCGGGAGAATAATACGGAGGCGAAATTGGTAAACGATTCGTTATGCCGGCTTTAAGTTCTTTTACTCCATTGCCGTTAAGAGCTGAAATTTCAAAAACAGCTTTGGGTTTTAATAAATCGCAATAAGCTTTACGCGCGGCAGCTACTTGCTCTTTTGTGGAAGCATCAATTTTATTGATTATTAGAAAGAGTGGCAACTCCGCTTTTGCGAGTTTTTCATAAAAGGGAAGATTTTTTTCATTGGGCAGAATCGGTTCGGTTATAAGGCATATTAAATCACTGTCTTGAAAAGTCGCCACATTGATGGATTTCAACATGCTTTTTTCAAACAGATTATGAGGATTTAAAAAACCCGGCGTATCAAGGAAAACAGCCTGATAATTTTTACCGTTCAATATACCCGTTATTTTATTTCTGGTAGTTTGAGGTTTTGGAGATATTATGGCCAGTTTATAGCCGGTAAGAGCGTTTAATAAAGTTGACTTACCGGCATTAGGCAGACCTAATATGGAAACAAAACCCGCTTTAAAATTGGAATCGGTATCCACAAGACTATTTAAGACATAAAGGATTTGACCACAAAGGCAATTGAGTGGCTCTTTCAACTTTTCTGACTTTTAAATCTCCGGATAATTCCTGTATATGAAGTTCGCAGCTAAACACATTGGTGCCGGCCATTAAATGTCCGCCATAAGCTTTTCCTTCCAAGTCGGAAAACATAATATGAGCGTGAACCATGGGCTGGTCATCAAATAAGCTGATATTGCCGTTAAGCGAAAGAATTTCAAGATCTTGGTTCAAATTAATTTTATTGTATTTTTTTGTTTTCTGATTGTAAACGCCGAAAGTGGCTTTTTCAACTGCGCCTATGCCCGTTATGGTAGCTCAGCGAATTTGATTGTGATGACAGAAAAATTCTATTGACTGAAGTAAGTCCTGTCCCTTTTGTATTCCGAACATAAATGTTCTGCCGGTTAAATAAGGTTTTTCATTAATTTGCATAATTCCTCCGTTAAACTTAAACTTATAGGCTTTGTGACATAAATTTTGCGTATTCCGTTATTGCTTCAATCTGGCTTTTCGCGTCCATACCAGCTTCTTTTAAAACATCGTCCGCTTTGCCGCTTCCAAGATAACATCCTTTCTTAAACGAATGTATTGTTCTTTTCAAACCTTCTTCATTGCGAACCCAATAATACATGGTCGGCAAAGTAAAGTCAGTCATTCCCATGGCCTCTTGAGCCAAACGGGGGGGGAATATTTCGTTTCTTTCTTCTTCATCAAGCATATTGAATAATTCCATGCTTGTCACATAAAAAGCATTCATATTCAATCCAAGTTCTCTGATTTCACTAAGAACCTCATTTACAAATATTGACCCTACCGCATTTCCTTGAATAACTACCGTGCCATGATAAGGTTTTTGATCTTTATTAGCCTTCATAATGGGATAAATTCCCTTAATGGCGGCACAAGCTTCGGGTAAACCGAGTTTTGACCTATTGATAAGTATTTCAGCCGGTCTTGAAACAAAAGGACATAAGACCGCCGGTCTTTTGTTTAAAGCTTCAATCATCAGCGGCCATATTTCATCGGGAGACCAAGGAGTAAGCGTTATGGAAGCGCCTTTTGGGAAATTGTCCTGAAGAATCTGTAAAGGTTGAGGGTCGGCGTGAGTGGGGCCGTCTTCTCCCGTTTTAGCGCCGGCATGAGCGTTTATCATTATGAAAGTATCATGAGGCTTGCCTGTCAACTCATGTTTTGCCTGCTGTCCTATCGCGTGAACGCGGGCCGATATATGTTCAAGAGGAGCCACAAAAGCCGCGTAAGATGACGCGACGCCGATATGTCTTGAAAAGGCGCTGACTCCGCTCATCATAGCGCCTATGCCGTCCTCACAAATTCCGCCGCCGGCAAGCAATCTCGATTCAGGATTTGAATCAGCATTATAAAAACCCTGAGCAAAGCCTTCGCCGACAAATTTAACGCTGGTTGAACCGTATAAATCGGCGGCCGAAGCCAAAATGGCGCCTTTGCTCTCTTTATTGAGATGATTTAATGTCTTGGATAAAACTTCTCTCAATGTTATGCTCTGGCCTTCTTTTAAATCAAGTTCCGCGGGAACGCTTTTCGGATTATAATTGTAAATTTTATCCACCTGTCCGGCATCTTTATGAGGTTTTCGGTCAAGGGCGTTTAATCTGTCTTTTGTAAAGGATATTTTTTCCAAAGCCATTTTAGCTATATCGGGATTTCCTTCAAGAACCTTTCTTATTGCCAATAAGGTATCGTGGAAACATTTTTCAACGGCTTCGGGCGTGGGCTTATCCGCGCAGAATCTGGGCAATTCAACTTTAAATTTTTCTTCAAATTCTTTTAAGGTCTCGTAGTAGCCGTCCGACGCGAATTTATGCCCGGCTCCGTGAGAAGCTTTGCCTTCCATTCCGTATTTCCGGCCCTTGATTGTTCTATAAACTATAAGCGTGGGCTGTTTATTGATTTTATTGTGGTAAGCGAAATTTTGAGCGGTAAGAACTTTCTTAAAATCAAAACCGTCATCCACGAATATTACATTCCAATCGTTTATATAGCCCAATTCCGCGGGCGTCCATTGAACATAATCACCGGGAACATTATTTTCCGAACAAACTTTATTGGAATCTATTGAAGCTTGATTCCAATCCAAATGCATAATCACATTGCTGAGCTGAGCTGTTGCCGCCGCCGCCATGGCTTCCGCGACTCTTCCCGGCGTCATGCCGCCTTCGCCTTCCAGAATATTTATGATAACGGGTTTTTCTCTAAATGTATCCATCGCGCTCAAACCCATTCCAATCGCGGCGCCCACTCCCACACCGCTTGGCCCCGTGGCCACTTTAACGAAAGGAACAAAAGGAGTCGGATGACCGTCCAAAGGCTTTGAATTAAATTTGTTAAAAAGGGGAGTGTCGTTTGTCGGATTGCGCCTAAAACCAAGCAGGTCCTCTAAACGCAGTTGAAATTTTTCTTCAGGCAGAAGTTTAGGGTCGGCAATACGCAAAAGTTCATTTCTAAGCGCCCACATTGAATATAAGCCCAGAGCCTTATGGCCCGCCGCGTAGACTATAAGATCATTTTCTTTTTTTTCAGGATCGGAAATATCATAATCCATGGTGTCAAATAAAAGAGAACTGACTATTCTTCCAGAGGATATGCTGCCTCCGGGATGACCGGACATTGGAACAAAATTATAGAGAATGGAGCAAAGCATCCTATAGACAAGGTCTATATTTTCATAAAAAACCAAATCTTCATCTTCAACTTTATACTTGGCATCTTTGATAATATCGGAAATTTGATAGAAAGCAGCTCTTTTGGCCGATAATGTGAAATCTGATGATTTAACATCTTTGAAAAGCACTTTTGTTTGCATGGATTTCCTCCGATTATCTTGCGGTCCTATATAATTTTATCAAAATACGAGGTAAATTGAAAGAAAACAGGATGAATGGAGAACATAATAGTTGCGTTAGGATTAAAAAATAATATAATAACTGTTATTACAACTAACTACTTTCTCGGAGGCCAAATGACCATAACAGCTGAAACAGTTTCATATAAAGAATTGGGTTTTGTTAATACCCTGGAAATGTTTGAAAAAGCGAATAAGGAAGGCTATGCCATTCCCGCTTATAATTTTAACAATATGGAGCAAATTCAAGCCATAATAACCGCCTGTGTTAAAACCAAATCACCGGTTATACTTCAGGTTTCAAAAGGAGCCAGAGATTATGCCAATGCCACTCTTTTAAGATATATGGCTCTGGGCGTTATTGAAATGATGAAAGAAATGGACTGCGTTGTTCCGGTCGCTCTACATCTTGACCATGGCGATTCTTTTGAAATCTGCAAATCCTGCATAGACAGTGGTTTTTCATCCGTTATGTATGACGGTTCGGCTTTGCCTTATGATGAAAATGTGCGTATTTCAAAACAAGTTGTCCAATATGCTCATGAAAGAGGCGTTACCGTTGAAGGAGAGCTTGGCGTTTTAGCCGGCATTGAAGATGATGTTTCTTCCGAAGTGTCTCACTACACGGACCCTGAAGATGTTGAAGATTTTGTTAAAAAAACCGGAGTTGACTCTTTGGCCATATCCATCGGCACCAGCCATGGCGCTTATAAATTCAAGCTTAAGCCCGGCGAATCCGTTCCTCCTTTAAGATTTGATATCCTGGAAGAAATTGAAAAAAGAATTCCAGGATTTCCCATCGTCCTTCACGGCTCTTCTTCCGTTCCTCAGGAATATATCGCTCTTATAAATCAGTATGGCGGCAAGATGGACAATGCCGTAGGCGTGCCAGCCGAGCAGCTCAGAAAAGCGGCCAAAAGCGCCGTTTGTAAAATAAACATAGATTCCGATGGACGGCTTGTAATGACAGCTACCATCCGCAAGGTATTTAATGATAAACCGGGAGAATTTGATCCCCGCAAATATCTGGGCCCCGCCAGAGAAGAATTGATTAAAATGTACGCGGACAAAAACGAAAATGTTTTAGGCTCCGCAAATAGAGTGTAAACCAGCAATACGGCGTGACAGAAAACAGCGTAAGTAAGTGAATATGAAATATGTGTCTAAGGTAATTCCTTATCACCTATCACCGAGTTTTCATATCGGTGTCACTTGTTTTTTACGTATTACCCTATAAACTTATTTCCATATTTACGAAATTTGGATTTTCCATTATGAAAGAAAACAGGATTGTAATTATTGGGGCCGGAGCGTCGGGAATTATCGCCGCTTTAATGGCGGCTAAAAAAACCGATTGTAAAATACTGTTGTTTGAAAAAAATTATATTCTCGGACGCAAAATACTTTCAACGGGCTCGGGGAAATGCAATCTTTCAAATCAAAATATTTCACCGGACAATTACAATTTAAACTCCAGAGCTTTCCTAAAAAAGGTGTTCTCAAAAGTTAAACCAAAAGAAATATTAAACCTCTTTACCGCCGCGGGATTATATCTGAAAACTGAAGCGGATGGCCGAATATTCCCAAGATGCATGAACGCTCAAGAGGTTGTGGATACGCTCAGCCGTGAATTGCAAAAACCAAATATTGAAATACATACACTTACCGAGATTACCGGAATAATAAAAAAAGAGCATGGTTTTACGATAAAAACTCAAACCGTTAAACCTCAATGGGATAAAGAGTCTTTTAAACCGGAAACAAAGATATTTGATTGCGAAAAGGTGATTCTTGCTTGCGGCGGCAAAAGCTATCCCCGTATTGGAGGAGGAGACGCGGGCTATAAGCTGACGCGTTTCTTGGATTTAAAAATCAGCAATCTTTCCTGCGCTATTGTTCCTCTTATCACGGATGAGAAATGGCCCGCGGGTTTAAGCGGCGTCAGATGTGATGTTTTGCTTTCCGCTTTCCTGAAAGATAAACAAATAGGCAAAAGCTCGGGAGAATTACTATTTACCGACTATGGCATATCGGGCCCCGCGACTTTAGATATAAGCCGAGATATTATTCAAGCGCTAAAAACCGGAAAAGTTGATTGCCGGATTAATTTTCTTCCTGAATTGTCTTTAAAAGAAATAGATGCATTTTTAAAAGAGCGCCTTAAAAAAATGTCCACCTCTTCAAAAAAAGCCCCATTAGAAATACCTTTTGAGAGAAAAAACACAGCTAATAAATCAGTCTCATCAAATATTTCAAGACAAAAATTTCTAACGGGGCAAGCAGGCTATTTTTTGAACGGTATTTTTGGAGATAAAATCTCCAAACTGATATTAATCAAGTCCGGAATTGAAGAAAATTTGCCTCTCTCGGAAGCAGGGCCGGATTTCATGGAAAAACTTATTAAGAATATAACCGCTTTTAGTTTTCGCGTAAGCGAGGGGAAATCTTTTGAGCATGCCATGGCGACAAGCGGCGGCGCGGAGCTTTCACAAATAAATCCCGAAACCTTTGAAGTTAAAGGACATAAGGGCTTATATCTTGTGGGAGAACTTTTAGACATTGACGGAGATAGCGGCGGTTATAATCTTCATTTCGCGTGGACATCGGGTTTTCTTGCGGGCGTTTCCGCCGGCAAAGATTAAGGAATACGAAGCGCGGCTATATGTGATAAAATTCTTTCATTCCCGCATTGGGAAACAATTTGGGTATGGTAGACAATGCGGGAATAAAAGACATGACAAAAAGACAGGAGACTGCATGAACTTAAAAAAAGAACTTTATTTAAAATTTAAAAGGTATATCGCGATTGACACTAAAAGCGATGCCGATTCAAAAACATATCCGTCCACCAAAGGCCAGAAAACGCTTGGCTCTATTCTCGCCAAAGAAATGAAAGCCATAGGCCTTAAAAAAGTTCAAATGGATAAATTCGGTTATGTGACGGGAGAGCTTTCCTCCAACATTAAAAAGAAAAATCCTGTAATAGCTTTTATGGCCCATATGGACACTTCTCCCGACGCAAGCGGGAAAAATGTTAAACCGAAAATTCATCCAAAATATAAGGGCGGAAATATTATTATAAATTCCAAAAAAGGAATTATTCTCTCTCCGGTCCAGTGTCCTGAGCTTTTATCTTGCAAAGGAGAAGATATAATAACAGCGTCGGGAGATACTCTTTTGGGGGCGGATAATAAAGCGGGCATAGCCATAATTCTCACGGCGGTTCAACATCTGATTAAAAACCCCGATATAAAACGACCGACAATAAAAATCGCTTTTACTCCCGATGAAGAAATAGGCAAAGGCGTAAACTTCTTTAATGTAAAAAAATTCGGCGCCAATGTGGCCTATACGATTGACGGAGATGTGGCGGGAGCGATTGAGGATGAAACTTTTAATGCCGACGGCTTTAAAATAAAAATCACCGGCAAAAGCGTGCATCCGGGAACCGCCAAAAATTCTTTGGCCAATGCCTCAAGAATAGCGGCTGACATAATAAATTCCTGGCCGGAAAATATATTGCCCGAAACCACGGCGGGCAGAGAAGGCTTCATCATGTTTACAAGCGTCAAAGGGGAAATAGAAAATGCCGAGATAAGCGGTATTGTCCGCGAACATGATATAAGAAAACTCAATATCCTTAAATCTCATTTAAAGGCGATAGTAAATGAAAAGATAATTAAATATCCTTTGGCCGATATACAGATTGATTTTACCGAGCAATACCGGAATATGAAAAAAGTAATATCCAAGTTCCCTGAAATCATGAATAAATTGATTTTGGCGGTTAAAGAAGCGGGAATTAAACCCATAATAAAACCCGTGCGAGGGGGAACCGACGGAGCGAGGCTTTCATTTATGGGCTTGCCTACGCCCAATGTGTTTACAGGCGGCTTTAATTTTCATGGCCGTTATGAATGGGTATCTTTGGACGGCATGCAAAAATCAGCTGAGGTGATGTTAAATATTGTAAAACAATGGGGGAAATAAATAAGAAAGAAATCAGAGGCAGCAAGGTGAAAGCAGAAAGAAAGAATATTTAGAATAAAAAACCCGTCCGCCTGATGGCGAAACGGGTTTTTTTATTCAGACTAACAGCGTCTTTTAGAAACTATAGGTAAACTTCGCGGACGGAACCATGTATTTCAGGTTCGACGCTACGAGATGATACCTAATATCCCCGCCAATCTTCATCGCATCGCCCATCGGGAACATTATGCCGCCGCCAATATTGACTCCGAACTCGGAACTGCTGACAGAGGCGTTTAAAGCAGGCACCGAGGGAACTTTCATATCCTGGGTGATTCCATATATACCCATTCCGAACAAGCCGTACAAGTTGCCTTTGTTGTCGCCTATGCTGATTTCTTTCGAGGCCTTTAGATACGGCAACAGACCCCAGGTCGAAATGGAGTAATCGATGCCAACAATGGGGGTGCCATCGCCGCTGGTGTAAAAAAACTCTCCGCCGATAGATAATGTGTCGTTTATCTGGTAGCCTTCATAACCAAATCCGAACGCTATCCCGCTGTCTACCAGATCACCCACGTCACCGCTGGTGATTCCGTAACCGAGCATGAGGCTGCCTTCCTTCTTCATTTCTCCCGCGATTGCGGTGGTTCCGCATACGGAAAGAACAATAAGCATTGCTATTATTTTTTTCATTCTTATTATAAGCTCCTTATATTTTAATTTTGTACACTTATGATACAAGATTAACTCTTCCAATTACAAACTGATTTTTTATCCGATTGCTTGAGGTCCCCACAAAAATAGTATAATAAGTAACGAATTTAGTCATTATTACTTAAAAATCCAACAACGACAACATTAAGGAGTTAATATATATGGCAAAGAAACTGATAGCAATGGACGGCAATAGTGCGACCACTTATACCGCGCATGCCACAAATGAAGTTATAGCGATTTATCCTATAACCCCGTCTTCGGGTATGGGAGAAATAGCGGATGAAAAATCAGATAGAAGCGAAAAAAATATTTGGGGCACAATCCCCGCGGTAACTGAAATGCAATCTGAAGGCGGCGCTTCAGGAGCTGTTCACGGAGCGCTTACAGCCGGAGCCTTAACCACCACATTTACAGCTTCTCAAGGCCTTTTATTAATGATTCCCAATATGTACAAGATAGCGGGCGAGTTAACCTCTACCGTTTTTCATGTTTCGGCCAGATCGATAGCCACTCACGCTCTTTCAATTTTTGGCGACCATTCGGATGTTATGGCTACCAGACAAACAGGCTGGGGACTTCTTGCTTCCGCTAATCCTCAGGAAGCCATGGATATGGCTCTTATATCTCAAGCCGCTACATTAAAATCAAGAATTCCTTTTATTCATTTTTTTGACGGTTTCAGAACCTCTCATGAACTTAATATGGTTGACCCCATTGAATTTGAAACAATGAGAAAAATGCTAGATAATAAACTCATAGCCGAGCATAAAGCCAGAGGCTTAAATCCCGAACATCCCGAATTGCGCGGAACAGCCCAAAATCCGGATGTCTTTTTTCAAAGCAGAGAAACCACCAATAAGTTTTATACCGATACTCCCGATATAGTTAAAGATGCCATGAAACAATTCGCTTCTTTAACCGGAAGAGAATACTCTCTTTTCGATTATGTCGGAGCAAAAGACGCTGAGAAAGTCATTGTTATAATGGCGGCCTCCGGCGCTGATACGGTTGAAGAGACGGTTAATTATCTTAATGCCAACGGCGAAAAAGTCGGCATAGTAAAAGCAAGACTATACAGACCTTTCTCTCAGGAAGATCTCTTAAACGCTATTCCCAAGACCGTTAAATCAATAGCTGTTTTGGATAGAACAAAAGAGCCCGGTTCACTTGGCGAACCTCTTTACCAGGATGTTATAACCGCCTTTACCATCGCTCATAAAGCCGGAAAAGTGTATTCCATTCCCACCATTGTCGGTGGAAGATTCGGCCTCGGTTCAAAAGAATTCACCCCGGCTATGGCTAAATCCGTTTTTGACAATCTTAATGATTCAAATCCGAAAAACGGTTTTACCGTCGGCATAAACGATGATGTAACCAATACCAGTCTTTCCTGGGATACTTCCCTTGATATGGAAGATAAAGATGTCTTTAGAGCTGTCTTCTTTGGTTTGGGTTCCGACGGAACGGTTGGCGCCAACAAAAACACCATGAAAATTATCAGTGAAGAAACCGATAACTACGCTCAAGGCTATTTTGTCTATGATTCAAAAAAAGCCGGCTCCATGACGGTTTCTCATATTCGCTTCGGCAAGAAACCCGTGAAAGCGCCTTTCTTGGTAAACAAGGCTAAATTTGTCGGATGTCATCAATACTCTTTTATCGACAAATATGAGATGCTTGATAAGGTCGAAGATGGTGGAATATTTCTTTTAAACACCCCTTATGGCGCTGATGAAATATGGGCCAAGCTTCCAATTGAAATGCAAAAACCCATCATTGATAAAAAAATCAAATTCTATGCCATCAATGCCGCGGATATAGCCAATAAAACCGGCATGGGTTCCAGAATTAATGTCATCATGCAAACAGCGTTTTTTGCCATTTCGGATGTTCTTCCTAAAGAACAAGCTTTAGAGGCCATTAAAAACGCCATTAAAAAAACCTATTCGTCAAAAGGCGAAGAAGTGGTTAAAAAGAATTATGCCGCTGTAGACGGCACAGTCGCGGCGATTGAAGAAGTTAAAGTTCCCAAAACCGCCGATTCAAAACTTACGCGCCCCGCCATGGTTTGTTCAAGCGCGCCGGATTTTGTTAAAAATGTAACCGCTAAAATAATGGCTTTACAGGGAGATGATTTGCCTGTTTCAGCCATGCCTATTGACGGAACATTTCCTACGGCCACCACTCAATACGAAAAAAGAAATATCGCTCTTGAAGTTCCCGTCTGGGATAAAGAGGCTTGTATTCAATGCGGCTTCTGCTCATTGGTTTGTCCTCACGCGGCCATAAGAATTAAAGCTTATGACGGAGCGGAACTTTCAAAAGCGCCTTCAACTTTTAAATCCTCAGACGCTAAAGGCGGAGAATTAAAAGGGCTTAAATTCACGGTTCAAGTCGCGGTTGAAGATTGCACCGGCTGCGGAGCTTGCGTATACAGCTGTCCCGCTTTCGCGAAAGACTCTGACGGAAAAAAGACCGACAAAAAAGCGATTAATCTTGAAAACCAAATACCTTTGAGAGAAACGGAAAGAGAGAATTTTGAATATTTC
>DAOWCC010000204.1 GCA_030639665.1 Elusimicrobiota bacterium
TGCGGCTACATTACTGTTTTTTTTGACTCTATTGCCGGTCCTCTAGCTTCTCTATCCACCGAATCTATAATCCCGCCGCCAAGAACTTTATTGCCGCTATAAAAAACCGCGGATTGCCCCTCTGTTAAAGCAAATTGTTTTTTATTAAAAGACAACTTTATAATTTTTTTGCCTATTGCAAGTATTTTGCATTTTGAGGGTTTATGGCGATATCTTACTTGAATTTTAATTTCATCACCGGCTTTATATTTTTCAGGACATAACCAATTAATATCTTTGACGGAAAAATATTTAAAATAAACATTTTTTAAATCACCCACCACTATAAGATTTGAAGAGGGAACAATCTCCGTGACATATAGCCTGTTTTTAGCCGCAACCTGAAGCCCCCTTCTTTGACCCACGGTAAAATTAAAAAATCCATTATGAAAACCTAAAACTTTCCCCTTCTCATCGACTATCTTTCCTTTAAGTTTTTTTATTGTCCCATGTTTTTTTATAAATTCGACATAATCACCATCCGGGATAAAACAAATATCCTTACTTTCTTTTTCTTTAGCCAAAGACAAGCCGAAAGATTGCGCCATTTTTCGCACATCTTTCTTTTCTAAATTACCCAAGGGAAAAAGAAGATTTTTTAATTTATTTTGAGCAAGGCAATAAAGAAAATAGCTTTGGTCTTTTTCAGGATCTTTCCCTCTATAAAGGCCAAATTCTCCGTTTCTTTTAATGATTTTCGCGTAATGGCCGGTAACAAGCGCGTCAGCGCCCATTTGCTCGGCAAACTCAAAAAGATAACCGAACTTCACGGTTCTATTGCATTCAATACACGGATTCGGCGTGCGGCCGTTAAGGTATTCCTCAACAAAACGATTTATAACATCTCTTTTAAATAAAAGCTGAGCATTTTTAAAATAATGCCTTATGCCAAGCGCAGCGCAAACTTCCCTGGCTTTATTTAAGGATTCATCTCCCCCACAACACTCTATATCTTTTGAATCTTTTTTTCCGATAAGCCTTAAGGTAACACCAATAACTTCATAACCTTTTTTTTGAAGAAGCGCCGCCGCGACCGAAGAATCAACTCCCCCGCTCATCGCAACAATAACTTTTTTTTTCATACTGATATTATAAAAAAAACCAAACAAATAAAAAATAGGAATAAAACGGAGGCGGAGGAAAAATCCACTGAAATTTGTTGAAAGTAAAACTTTTTCTTATTGTTTCTGCTCACTGCTATCTGCTCTCAAAAAAAGCGCCTAGCGCTTTTTTTATTAATTGCCAAAATCAAAACCTTCAAACAAATCTTCCACCGCGCCGTCAGATGCGGGAGCCGGTTTAGTTCCCGCGGCCGGTTCCGTTTTAACTCCTCCCGGAGCCGTACTTCCCGGCAAAGCCTTCATCCTGCCCTTGCCTTCTCCCACCGGTTGAACAATAACATTTCGAATTCCTTCGGCAAAAGCCAAAAAACCCGTATCAAGATTATAATAAAGCCTAAAGGAGGATTCTTTCATCTGCGGCTCATAAGTTTTACCGAGATTCATTTTTTGCTGCTGCCAGCCCGGATTATAAACAATCTTGCCTTCCACATCCACTTCTTCGTCAATTACCGGCAAAGAAAATTGTATTTTAAACAAGCCCTGCGTATCGCTTATGCCGGGTGTAAAAGAAAGATTAATATAAGAATTGGCATTTTCCTCAATAGCGTCAAAATCAGCCATGGGATCTTCCCCTTTGCTTTTACCCGTAATAGCCCTAACCGTTACTCCTTCTATGGGATTATCTTTATAATCGGTAACCATCCCTTGAATATTTCCCTCTAAAAATATTCCGGTTTTGGTTTTTGAAAAAAACAGAAAATTCTTTTTGCCTGTTACTTTTTTTGTTAAGGTTAAATCAGTAACGCGCTTATTGGTATAGTCCGTTACCTTAAGCCTTTTAAAACTGCCAAAACAGCCTGAGAATGAAATAATCAATCCCAAGCAAACCAGCGGCATTGCTTTAACAATCATATTCAAATTTTTATTCTTCATATTTAATTTTCTCATAAAACCTTCTATTCCCGATTAATGACCGCCATGTTTTTTCTTTTCTTTCTTTTTTTCTTTATCATGCGCCTTGGCATTTTCAAATTTTCCACTGCTTGTTTTCACAAAAAAAACCACTCTTCTGTTTTTTCTTCTATTTTCCGGCGAAATATTCGGCACAATCGGACGATGAGAGCCGTATCCTATTGCCGCCATTTTAACGGGCGGAAAACCTTTGTTAATAAAATATTTGACAACTTCAGTGGCTCTTGCCGTTGATAAATCCCAGTTTGAAGAAAAATCATCGGTTCTTATGGGAATATTATCGGTATGCCCCTCAATTATAACTTCATTTTTTTCGGAAATTTTCTTAAGCACATCAAACATTTTATCCAAAGTTTCTTTCATTTCTCCCGTAAGCTCAGACTTGCCACTTTCAAAAAAAGCCAATTTCCCTTGTTCTTCAAGTGAAATTAACAAGCCATCTTTATTCATTGTGACATTGCCCGCGACTTCTCCGGCTTCTATCATTTCCTGCACTTCCGTAGCCGCGCTCTGCACATCTTTGTTTAAGGCGGCGCTCATCGCGTAAAGAATGACAAAAAAACAAACAAGCTCAGTCATTAAATCGGCATAATTGACCATCCATGCGGGAGCGGGGTGACCAACTTGCGCCACACTTTCATCATCTTCGGGAATCATCCCTCTTAATCGTTTATCCATAACAAGTTAGTCCCGCCAAAGGCGGGAAACTCAAGCTCCAAAATTCAAATAACAAATCCCAAATAAATTCCAAAAGATCAAATCTCAAACACTGAAATTCCTATACAATAAATTAGAGGTCAGAGAGCAGAATTATAAGGAGCTCCTTATTATTTCTTGCTTCATACCTCTTGCTTCTTACTTCTTACCTCTTACTTCTTTAGTTACTCTGCCGGCGGAGGCGTTTCCGCGCCGGCTTGCTCTTTATCGCTTTCAACTTCCGTTCTCTTGGAAGGTTCAAGATAAGCTCTCAAATTGGCTCCGACAATGCCCGGCGTGGCTCCGCTTTGAAGCAATAAGATGCCTCTTATTATAATTTCCTTCACAAAAATTTCTTCCTCGGATCTTCTTTTTAATTTTCCGGCCATAGGGAGAAAAAGCCAATAACCAAGACCCATGCCATAAAAAGCCGCCGCTAAAGCCAAAGCCATTTTTCTGGGCACCTGAGCAACATCTTCAATGGAGTTCAACATCAATATCATAGCCAACACGGTTCCGATAATACCAAAAGCGGGAGCATAAGTTCCCAAAGCGTTAAATATGCCTCTTCCCACTTTATGCCGTTCTCTAATAAAGTCCAATTCCGTTTCAAGCATATTTCTTATAAATTCATGATCAGCGCCGTCAACTACGAGTTGAACGCCTCTTTTAAGAAAATCATTATCAATACTTTCAAGTTCAGCCTCCAGTGAAAGAAAACCTTCCGTTTTAGCTTTTTTAGCCAGAGACACAAAAGTGGATACTATGCGAGAAGTGTCCTCTCCTTTTGAAGCAAGAACTTTTTTTAAAACTTTGCCAAGGCCAAGAACTTCGGATAATGGATAATTAATCAGGAGCGCGCATAAAGTTCCGCCTCCGATTATTAATCCGGCTTCTATAGTTATGAAAGGCACCACGCCGGCAAGTCCCTCCGCTATATAAACGGCAACTACA
>DAOWCC010000166.1 GCA_030639665.1 Elusimicrobiota bacterium
CGAAGATATGGGCCACAAGTTTTTAAAAACTTTAGAGCGCGCAGGGTTCACACTTTCAGAACATCAGGTAGAATATCCCGGAAAACATTTTTGTCGTTTCATCATGTTTAATCTCGGGAAAGAGGGCAAGGTGTACCTGGAATTCGTTAATGTCGGCAAGGGAGGGCAGCGCATAGATAAGCCTGGTCTTTCCCTTAATTATTCGGGTTTGCTTAAGAAATATTTTAACATCGTCAAAAGGCGAAAAGGCGTGGAAGCTAAATATATACACAAAAACTATCAGTGGAAAAAGGATAGCAAAAGTCGTCTTCCCGGCTGGAATTTTATAACATTTTCCAAACCGCAATTCAAAAATTTATATACTTGGTTTACCGAGTATGAACCTCGATCAGAAAGGAAACGGTTAGCAGTGGTGCCTCATCCTAATACGGCGCTTAGAGTGGCGGGTCTTGAGCTTTCAGTACGCACACAGGATAGGCCGAAAATCGAGACTATTTTCGGCCGTAAATTTGATAGTGATAATATAAATTTAGGTGGTATTAATTTGTTTATTCAGTCTGCGCGGTCCACTAAACTCACCACTATAATTATTGAGTGTAAAAGCCTTAAAAAGTTTCTAAAGTACGCGGGAGATAAGTCGCAGATTACTTGGCGGGGGAAAAAGGCCGCTCTGATTAAAAATCCGGATCGTAGAATGTGGAATATTGTCGTAATAGAGAAAAAAAGGAAATAAGAGAATAATGAGGGCAGTATTTACTCCTTATATTTCCAAGTCCCCGCAACCATAAAACCTCGGATTTTTTCCGAGGTTTTTTGTTTTTAAGCGCAATTCACTCTAAACGATATTTTGTAAGATATCATTATATTTCAGGCAGGTTATTATTTTGACAGAGATAAAGATTGGACAAACAGGATAAAATTATGAAAAAAATACCTAATAATCAAATCGCTTTTTATCAATCGCCGGACGGTTCGATAAATATTGAAGTGTTGTATGCTGAAGAAAATATCTGGCTGAATCAAAAGAAAATGGCGGAACTTTTTGGTACAAAGCCTCAAAATATAACTCAACATCTTAAAAATATTTACGCGGAGGGTGAAGTTGACCAAACGGCAACTTGTAAGGATTTCTTACAAGTTCAAAAAGAGGGGAGAAGAGAAGTCAAAAGAAACACATCTTTTTATTCATTGGAAGTCATTATTGCCGTAGGTTATCGAGTAAATTCCGAAAGAGGCTCCCAATTTAGACAATGGGCGACACAAGTACTCAAAAGCTATATACACAAAGGTTATGTATTAGATAGCAATAGGTTTAAATACGGTTCCCGTTTCAGCGCCAGATATTTTGATGAACTTTACGAAGAAATTAAAGACATTCGTTCCAGTGAACGGATGCTTTACCAGAAAATTACCGATATTTATGCCACATCCATAGATTATTCACCCAAAGCATACGAGAGCAAGCAATTTTTTGCGACAGTTCAAAATAAACTTCATTTTGCTATTACGGGAAAAACAGCGGTGGAAATTATTCAAAGCAGAGCGAGCAGTAAAAAAGACAAAATGGGGCTTACATCGTGGAGAAGATCTCCCAATGGCAAAATTATGCCCAGTGATGCTCTTATCGCTAAAAATTATTTGGATAAAAAAGAACTTGATGGGTTAAATAGAATTGTAAATATGTATTTGGATTATGCCGAAATGCAAGCCGCTCGCGGTCGGGCAATGACTATGAAAGATTGGATAAAAAGGCTCAATGCTTTTTTGAAATTCAGTGAATACGAGATTTTGACAAACTCAGGTAAAATTAGCCATGAAGTTGCGCAAGAACTTGCTTTAAAAGAATATGAAAAATATCGTTTGATACAGGACAAAAACTATGTTTCCGATTTCGATCGTGAAGTTAAAAAGTTGTTGAATTTAAAAAAGAAATCTACTTCGTTAAATAAAAAACCAAAAAAATAAATACAACCTATTTAAGCTAAGTCCAAATTACCCTGCGCGGTTGAGGCGGTTTGGTAAAAACAATTAAGTATACTGTCCCCGGAATTCTTCTTGATACGACACCCGCCATAGCCTTGAAAGTTAATGTAAAGATCAGTGCGGGCCCCGCAACCAAAAAATCTCGGATTTTTTCCGAGGTTTTTTGCTTATAAGCCGGAGAGTTTTTTTAGAAAAGGTCTTTTTGTATAATCACAATGAAAGAGGATGATGATGTTTAAAAAAAATATTCGGCGAGCTAAAAGAGAAGGCCATGATTCCATTATGGAGGTTTTTTCGGAGTCAGAGAGGGGCATTCTTCTTTGGACAGCTAAACTGTTCAATTTTTCCACGACGGGGGCTTCTTTTCTTACCGCAAAAAATTTAAATAAAGGAGATTATGTTTCTGCTCGAATAAGAATTCTAGAGAAGGGAGTTATGGAAATTACCGGAAAAATAGTTCGGGCAAAAAAAGAATCTAAGCTGAATTTATATGGAATCAGGTTTGAATCTGTGAAAAAAATTAGATAAAAACGTCTCATTTTTCTTTAGAAATAAAAAAGCGCTGAGTTGTATTCAAGTAGTGACCAAATCTTGTCCCGCAACCGATGAAATCCGGGTTTTCGGTATTTTTGCTTTTTAGGGTTGAAAAGAAGGCCACATTTATATATATTGGAGGTGTACTATATTGAGCTTAATCAATATGGCTTTGGGTTTATTAAGGAGGAGTACATGAGAAAGTTAATTTTTATTGTTGTTGCCGTATTTATGGTCGCATCCGTTAAAGCCGCCGATATTCCGAAATGTGACAGCCTTCCCGGCAAGAATGTTCTCAATATGGTGAAAGCTATGGAAGTGACGCCCGTGGACATGACCAAAAACCAGCCTAAATTCAACAAAATAGTGGGCGGAGTAGTTGCCAGAGAGGGAGAATTTCCTTTTATAGTGTCTCTTCAACATTCTTTGTATGGTCATTTTTGCGGCGGTTCTTTAGTCAGCAAAAATTGGGTTTTAACAGCCGCTCATTGCGTGACCGGCATTACTCCCAAATCCGTTATGATTGGTCTTCACAATCAAGATGATATCGGAAATGCGGAAGATATTAAACAAGTTAAAATTATAAAACATCCTAAGTGGGATGATGATACAATGGATTATGACTTTGCTCTTATCAAGTTGGAGGAAGATTCTTCATATCCGTCAATTGATTTTAACACAGTTTCTGTTGAAGGGGAAATTAATTTTATAACCGCGGGATGGGGCACTCTCAGCGAGAACGGTTCCGCGTCCAAGACTCTGATGAAGGTTGAAGTTCCTTTTGTCAACCAAGAAAAATGTTCCGAGGCTTATCCCGGATGGGTAACCGACAGTATGTTATGTGCCGGATTTGACGAAGGCGGAAAGGACGCTTGCCAGGGCGATAGCGGCGGCCCTCTTATTATAAGAGAAAACGGTTCAACCGTCCTTGCCGGCGTGGTAAGTTGGGGAAATGGTTGCGCCCGTCCCAATCAACCGGGAGTTTATTCAAAAGTCAGCGGAGTTATAGATTGGCTTCAAGAAACAATAGCTGAATAATTTTCGGTAGTGAAGGAAAATATCAAGGCCTGCCGCATAATACGCGGCAGGCTTTTTTTTGTTTTGAATCGATTTGGCTTTTTTTTGTATCATAGATATTGAAACTACATTCTGGAGGATGCAATGACAAAAGTATTCTTAATGACAATAGCATTACTTGTTCCCGCGTTTTCTTTCGCGGCTGACGCGCCTAAAACAGAGGAGCAAAAGACGCTTTATTTTCTTGGCGCTACCATTAGCAAAAACTTACAACAGTTTGATCTGACAAAAGATGAGACTAAATACATAATAATGGGTTTTTCTGAAACCATTACGGGCAAGAAATCCAGAGTTGATGAATCTTATGGACCCAAGATTAATCAGTTTTTTATGAAAAAACGGGAAGAAGGAGCGAAAAAAGAAAAAGTTAAAGCCGCCGGCTTTATCAAAAAATATCTTAAAAAGAATAAAAAGGCCAAAAAATTTGACTCGGGACTTGTTTATCATAGAACCAAAAAAGGAAAAGGCAAAGCTCCAAAAGAAACGGATACCGTAAAGGTGCATTATCACGGCAC
This sequence comes from Elusimicrobiota bacterium, assembly GCA_030639665.1. Classification (GTDB taxonomy): domain Bacteria; phylum Elusimicrobiota; class Elusimicrobia; order Elusimicrobiales; family UBA9959; genus JAKLQJ01. The sequence goes on from DAOWCC010000166.1 coordinate 4,110, forward strand.
AACCACGGACGGTAAAGTTTTTGACAGTTCCGTAGAGAGAAAACAACCATCTGAATTTCCTTTAAGAGCCGTTATTCCTTGCTGGACCGAAGGTCTTCAGAAAATGAAAGTCGGAGAAAAGGGAACGCTTTTATGTCCTTCCGATATAGCTTATGGCGACGCTGGCAGACCTCCCACCATAGCGCCGGGCGCCACTTTGATATTTGAAGTGGAGCTTTTGGATATAATCAAAAAAGAAGCCAAAGCCGTAAAATAAAAAACAATATATATTCTAAAAAAGCCTCGCCTTATTAACGGCGGGGCTTTTAATAAGGAAAAGTTATAGATGCCGAATACTCTTCTTTGGATAATAATTTTTATAATAAGCTTGTTCACTTTAATTAAAGCTTCCGATTATTTTACCGACGCTTCTGAAAAAATTGGAGTATATTTCGGTTTGCCGTCTTTTATTATAGGAGTTACCATTGTTGCTATAGGAACTTCTCTGCCTGAACTGGTATCCTCGGTTATTGCCGTTTTAAAAAATTCTCCCGAGATAGTGGTTGGAAATGTTATAGGTTCAAATATTACAAATATTCTTCTTGTTTTGGGAGTCGCTGCGATTATCGGCAAAGAAATTAAAATCACTTACAAGAATTTGTATATTGATGTTTTGCTTTTACTGGCATCGGCTTTCTTGCTTTCATTAACCATTTTAGACGGTGTTTTTTCTTTACCCGAAGCTTTAGTCTGCCTTTTGGGAGCGGGATTTTATTTGGCGTATACCTTGAGAATTGAAAAAGAACCTGAACATGCCGAAACTAAAAAAACAAAAAAACTCCAAACTAAAACGATAGGCATTCTTTTAGGCAGTTCGGTGTTTATTTATCTTGGCGCTGAATATACCGTTGAATCGGTTCTTAAATTATCGGAAATATTTAATATAGATTGAGTTAAACCGGGAACCGGCAATAACGTAAAGGTTTAATAAAAAAATAATACGATAAATGAAAA
>DAOWCC010000167.1 GCA_030639665.1 Elusimicrobiota bacterium
ACATGAAGGAACATCCGAAAGGCTTATTCAATTGGCCGCGGGTTATTTTGGCACATATGTAATAACAGGCAGCTTGGTCAAATTCTTTTTATCCTCAAAAGGCATGGGAATGACCGGCATAGAATTTCTCGTATACTCCACTCTTATAAGCAGTCTTTTCTGCGTAACCTTGGTTATATATTGGAAATGGTATAAATTTAAATCCAATAATTACACAACTTTTTTAGGCATACATATGCCGAAAGAATTTTTGTATATAATTCCATCGGGGGTATTAACGGCCATAATTATTCCGACTACCACATTGCTTTATACTTTTGACGGAGTATCCGTAATGGTGGCGATGATTATAATGCGGGGCAGTGTTATTGTAGTAAGTAGGATTATAGATACCATACAAATCAAACAAGGAATACTACATAAAAAAGTCTATTGGCAAGAAAATGCCGGTGTTGTATTCGCGCTTTCAGCCATTGCTTTAAAACTTGTATTTGTGGAAAAAGGCGATTTTGACTTTATAAATAATTTTGCTTTTATGAGCATATTTCTTGCCTATATATTCGCTTATGCTTTTAGAATTTACATAATGAATTACTATAAAAACACCAGGCCAAAAGACTCCATTTATGATTATAAAGGCTTTTTCGGAATAGAACAAATATCCGCCAGCGCCACTTTGATCATAAGCATGATTATTATTCTTCTTGTGACCGCCACTCCAGGAAGTGTTATAGACCAATTCCAACAAGCTGCCAGCCAGCCTCATGAAAAATGGTTCTCAGCGATATTCGCGGGTATTCCCTACGGAATAGGCGCCTTCTTCTCCGTATTCCTTTTTATGTTTCAAGGAAGAACCGCCACATTCGCGGGGCTAACAAACCGATTAACATCGCTTATAGCGGGCACGGTTGCCACACTTGTAGTATGGCAATGGCTCGATATGAGAGCTCCCAATATGCTTGATTGGGGCGCCCTCGCCTTCATACTTATCGCCGTTTATTTCTTAGGCCTCGGTGAGAAGAGAAGAACCACAGAACTCTTGAAAGCTCATGAAATAGTTGAAGAAGAGGATTAAAATAGCGCGGCAGTGAAACAGCTGGACAATAAAAACAACGATAATTAATTGAGAGGACAAAAATATAATGATGAAAAACTCTGATAAAGTTAATATTTGTATGGTTGGAACCGGTTATGTAGGCCTTGTTTCAGGAACTTGCTTGGCTGAAATAGGACATAGAGTCGTTTGCGTGGATTCAGACGAGAAAAAAATAAATCTGCTCAAAAAAGGCATTATGCCGATTTATGAAGAAGGTCTTAAAGCACTTGTTCACAAAAATGTGAAAAAGAAAAAACTGTTTTTCGCCAAATCAATCAAAGAGGGGCTTCACCATAAAGGCCACAGAGCTGAAGCTGTTTTCATCGCGGTTGGAACTCCTCCTAGGCCCGACGGTTCGGCGGATTTATCAGCTATTGAAAAAGTGGCTGAGGAAGTGTCGATAAACATGTCGGATTATACGGTAATCATAGAAAAATCCACCGTTCCCGTTGAAACCTGCCACCGAATTGAAAAGACAATGACAAGATTTAATAAAAAACACATTCCGTTTGATGTCACATCAAATCCCGAATTTCTTAGGGAAGGCTCAGCTGTCAGCGATTTTTTAAATCCCGACAGAGTGGTAGCCGGCGTGCCAAGCAAACAAGCGGAATTTTTATTCAAGAAAATATATAAACCGATGATGAAACATTCACAAGTTATCATAACGGATGTAAAAAGCGCCGAACTGATAAAGCACGCGTCCAATTCTTTCTTAGCCACAAAAATATCCTTCATTAATGCCGTCGCCAATGTATGTGAAAAAACCGGCGCCAATATAGATGATGTGGCAAAAGGAATGGGCTCGGATAAAAGAATAGGAGCAAGCTTTTTAAACGCCGGAATAGGGTTTGGAGGTTTTTGTTTTCCCAAAGATCTTGAAGCCTTTTATTGGCTCAGCAGTCAAAAGGGTTATGATTTTAAACTCCTGAAAAATGTCCAAGATATAAATGAAGACCAAAAGATGTGGATAGTCAAAAAAATTGAAGACGAACTTTGGAATTTGAAAGGAAAAACAGTTGCCTTGCTTGGCCTTGCTTTTAAACCCAATACGGATGATATGCGTTTTGCCCCAAGCATAGATATAGTAAAAGCCTTAAAAAAACTTGGCGCTAAAATAAAAGCTTATGACCCAATTTCCATGTCTAACGCGAAAGAAGTAATCAAAGGCATTGAATATACAAAAAACCCTTATCAATGCGTGAAAAACGCCGATTGCGTTTGCCTTATCACGGAATGGGATGAATTCAAAAAACTTGATTTCAAAAAAGTATTAACGCTGGTTAAACATCCTATACTCATAGACGGCAGAAACCTTTATAATGCCGCCAAAATGAGAAAGATGGGTTTTACCTATAAATCATTGGGCAGACCGTAAAAATTGAAAAAAGGGTACGAGGCACGAATTAAGTAAAATGTAGCGGGTGAATTACCGATATTCAGTGTAGTCGCAAAGTTTACTTTGCCTTTGGAGCAGAATAAAAACACAGAAAGTAAAAAACCATCACAGCGCAAAAAAACTTAAGGAATAATTTATGAGAATAGTCATAACTGGCGCGGCCGGATTTTTAGGCAGCCACCTTTCAAGATATTTTATAAGCAAAGGCCACAATGTAATCGGCATCGATAATTTTATAACCGGAAATATCGATAATATCAGCGATTTGTTCAAGACGAAAAAATTCGAATTTATTGATTATAATGTGGTTAATTATATCCATGTTCCGGGAAAAGTTGATGCCGTCTTGCATTTTGCAAGTCCCGCAAGCCCGATAGATTATTTAAAATTTCCCATACCAACACTTAAAGTGGGAGCCTTGGGAACTTACAGAGCTTTGGGATTTGCCAAAGCTAAAAAAGCCAAATTCATGATTGCTTCAACATCGGAAGTTTATGGCGACCCTCTTATAAATCCGCAAGTGGAAACCTATTGGGGCAATGTTAATCCCATAGGCCCTCGAGGCGTTTATGATGAAGCCAAAAGATATGCCGAGGCTTTAACCATGGCTTATCACAGATATCATAAGATGCCGGTCAGAATACTTAGAATTTTTAATACTTATGGCCCCAATATGCGTCTTGAAGACGGCAGAGCAGTTCCCAATTTCATGGTTCAAGCTCTAAAAAACAAGTCTATGACCGTTTATGGAAACGGCGAACAAACAAGAAGCTTATGTTATGTGTCGGATTTGGTTCGCGGCATATACAAACTGCTTCAAACAAATATAAATACGCCGGTAAATATAGGCAATCCCCATGAAGTTTCAATACTTGAGCTTGCCCAAACAATTAAGCAATTAACAAAAAGCAAATCTCGCATTATATTTAAAAAACTTCCTCAGGATGACCCTCAAGTCAGACGGCCCGATATAACCATCGCCAAATCAAAACTTAAATGGCAACCTAAAGTGGGCCTTGAAGAAGGCCTTAAAAATACAGTGGAATATTTTAAAAAAGCGATAAAATAAGACTCAGCGTAACTAAGGAAATTTAAATGAAAAAACTGATAATATTCACAGCATTCCTCGCTTTAAACGGCGCGGTTTTCGCAAATGAAATGGAAAATCTTAAATTGGAATTAAATTTTACGGATTTTGATATAACGAAGATGCAAGATATTAAAATGACGATTCCATCAGTTTCACAGGCCATCAATGAGAAGAATTTCAATAAGAATCAAACAACTACAGAAGATGTTTATCAACTGAAATGGCTTGGAAGACGGTGGGAATGCGTAAACGCGGAGGAAGAGAAAGGATATAATAAGATTGCCGTTAAAGACTTTCTTGCCGATACCCAAAAAGGCGAATGCGCCGATTTCAGAGGAATTGATTTAAAAGGCATTAATTTGGAAAAGGCAAATCTGAACGGAGCCGATTTGAGCGGAGCGAATTTAAGCGGAGCGAATTTAAGCGGAGCGCATATGATAATCGCGCAATTATCCAAATCAAATCTGGAAAATGTCGACTTAAGAAAAGCCGATATGTATAAATCCAATTTAAAAGAGGCCGATTTAAAAAAAGCGGATTTGAGCGAAACATATTTAAACGGAGCGGATTTAAGCGAAGCGGATTTAAGCGAAGCGAATCTTATAAAAACATCTTTGAGCGAGGCCAATTTAAGTTCGGCTAAACTCCATAAAGCACAATTATACAAAGCGGATTTGAGTTTTGCCGATATGAAAAAAATCAATCTAAACGAAGCGAACTTGGAAGAAGCTTATCTGGGCGGAGTCAATTTATATGAAGCGAACCTTGAAAACGCCATACTAAAAAAGGCAAGTCTGAATTGGGCGGATTTAAGCAAAGCAAATCTTATAAAAACCGATTTAAGAGGAACGAATTTTTTTCAAGCAAAACTGGATGAAGCCGAATTAAATTACGCGGAATATTCCGATACGACCACATTGCCTTTTAACGAAGAAGAAGCCAAAAAAAGAGGCATGATTAAAGTTTCAAATTAAACGAGTTAGCCCCCCGCTAAAAGCGGGGGGGTAATTCAAACTTCAAATATCCAGCCAAGAAATTCACCAAAAACCTTACTCTTTTTCTGTCCGCGCTTCGCCATTAGATTTCTTAATGGGATTTTTTCTAAATTCAAGATATAAAGCCAGGCTAACAGCGGCCAATAAAGGTTGAATTATAGCGCCGGCAAAACCCATAAAATCACAAAAAGAACATCCTGTTTTTTGAATAATATTAGTCAGTGTCGCGACAACTATCGCCGCTAACACCATCGGTAAAACAAGCACTCTGATTATATCCCAAACTCTCCCCTTTGTTATTTTGAAGCTTTCTTTAAAAGCTAAAATAGGATTTTTTATGGAATTTATAATTATCACTTCAATATAAAAAGAAAGTCTCAAAAGAAGGACAATGAGCAGAGGAAAAACAAAT
>DAOWCC010000108.1 GCA_030639665.1 Elusimicrobiota bacterium
CGGGGCTTTATTTCCTTCAACATCTATATGGTCGACATAGATGGGAGCGTTTTCTTCTATTTGAAATTTTATATCCAAAGCGCCCGTTTCTTTATTTTCTATTTTCAGCGGTGTAATAAGCGCTCTCAGATATCCCTTATCGGCATATTTGTTTTGAATCGCTCTTAAGGTTTCTTGAAGCCGCTCATAGCTGTAAAATTTATCTTTCTTGTATTCCAGGAGTTCTTTCAAGTCCTTTGTCGTGTAAACGGCGTTTCCGCTGAAAGTCGTATTGCCGAAAGCGAATTTCATGCCTTCATCCAAATCTATGTTTATGAAAACTTTGCTTTTATTGTCATTGAAAATGACGGAAGACGAATTGATTTTAAAATTATTAAAGCCTTTGTTTTTATAAAAGAATTCTATTTTTTTTAAATCATCAGCCAACTCAAGCGGAGCGTAAACTTTCTTTGGCCGGTTCTTCATCTTTTTTAAAATCTTTTTCAATTTAAAAGATTTTACATTTGGAATAGCCACTTCGGCTATTTTGGATTTTTCTCCTTCTTTTACGATAATGGAAAGTTTGCAGGTATTGGCCTCGGTATCGATTTTAATTTCATAATCCGTTGTCGCGTCTATAAAGCCTTTGCCTTGATATTTGTCGATTATCGCTATTATATCTTCGCGTATTTTAAGCTCGTCAAAAAAATCCTTTTTGGCCAAGTTCATGGCTCTTTTAACCGAATTATCCGATAGTTTTTCATTCCCCTCAACTAAAATATCGGTAATCATAAGTTTTTCTTTTACTATGAAAGTAAGTTTGACAGGATGTTTGTAGTTTAAGCCTTTTTCTTCATTGGATAAAAGAAGTTCATCATCCAAAGGGGATATATCAATAGACACGGTTTCAATACTGCCAAGGCCGAGTATTTTTTCTATATCCGCGTTTATGTCTTCTTTGAAATAAGATTTTTTCTTTTTCGCATTTGATGTTTTGATAATTACTTTCGGTTTAATGTTTATATTGCCTTGTACCGCCAGCTCTTTTATAATCCAGGGGCCGTCCAATAAATTTATATCCAGTTCAGGCAATGGCTCATTGGAATCCTCAATATTGTCCACAGTCTCTTCTTGGGGCATTGCTCCCATGTTTTCGATGTCTTTTATCAGTTGCTCATCGGGCGCTTTTTCTTTGTTTTCCGGCTTTAGAGGATTATCCGTATCTTCTTTTTGTTTTTTATCCAATTCATCCGGTAAGTCCGGTATAGGCAAAAAACCATCTCCGGCGGGAGTTGTAACTTGCTCTTTCTCAATTTTTTCTTGAGGGGCGGTATCTTGAGCGTTTAAGTTAATTAGACTTGCGGATACAATTAAACAGAGTAAAAGAAGCAGTTTTTTCATTTTTTCAAAAGCACCTTTTTCTTTGTTTTAATTTTCCCTTTTTTCCGATAAGGCTTGGCGGGCTCAGCCATTGAGGGAACCGCGTTTTCATTTTCATAATAATCCAGGCCCGAATGATCCAAAACCTCTTCACCCATAAGTAATCGGAGAGTGTTTTTTAGTTTAATATGTTGAATGAAAAGATCATTTTCGGGTTTTAAATCCGGTCTGCACATGGGGGATTTAAAGAAAAAGCTCATCCATTCCTGAATGCCTGAAAGTCCGGCTCTTTGAGCGAAGTCCAAAAATATAATTATGTCCAGAAATACGGGAGCGGCCAAAATGGAATCTCTGCAGAGAAAATTTATTTTAATCTGCATGGGCATTGACATCCAGCCGTCTATATCGATATTGTCCCAGCCTTCTTTAGCGTCGCCTCTGGGAGGATAATAGTCTATGCGGACTTTATGAAAATAATCGGAATAAAGGTCGGGATAGGTTTCAGGGTCAAGAATAGAGTCCAATACCGACATCTTGCTTTTTTCCTTGGTTTTAAATGAAGAAGGATCGTCCAAAACTTCACCGTCGCGATTGCCGAGGATATTGGTGGAATACCAGCCTTTAAGAGCGAGCATTCTGGCTTTCAAGCCGGGAGCCAAGATGGTTTTCATTAAGGTCTGGCCGGTTTTAAAATCTTTACCCATTACAGGCAAGCCTTCTTGGGTAGCCAATTCCATGAGAGCGGGCGTGTCTATGCTTAAATTAGGCGCTCCGTTTGCGAAAGGGGCTCCGCTTTTTAAAGCCGCGTAAGCGTAAATCATTGAAGGCGATATATGGGGAGAATTTTTTCTCAAGCCCTGTTCAAAATTCGCGAGAGTTTTATGAACGGTTGAGGGCTGTATAAAAGTTTCGGTTGAACCGCACCATACCACAACGACTCTGTCCAATTTATTCTTTTTTTTGAAATCCGCGATATCTTTTATTAAGGCGAGAGCGAGATGCATCTTTGTTTTGCCTTTTTTTATTATTTGGGGATTAAGGTTTTTAACGAATTTTTTATCAAAAACGGCCGGCATGGGTTTTATGGCTTTTAATTCTTTAGCCACGGGCTCTAATTGCTGAGGATGAAATACGCCGGCTTTTAAAGCGGCCGAATAAATGGAATCTTTATAGATGTCCCAGCCGCCAAACACCAAGTTTTTCATTTCCGTCAGAGGAACAAAATCTTTAATCAGAGGATTGCGGTTTTCATATCTTTTGCCCAGGCGGATATGTTGAAGCTGAGTTATAGAGCCTATTGGTGAGCCAAGATTTTTTTTGTTCATTTCAATGCCGGCTATAAGTGTGCTGGTAACCGCGCCCATTCCCGGAATGAGAACTCCAAGTTTGCCTTTTGCCGATTTGATTGTTCTTTTGCCTGTCATATGTTTCCTCCGCTATCTTTTAACAAACTATAAAATCTTTTTATTATAAACTTATACGCGTTTATAGATACATCTTATCATTTTTCTCATCATCACTCGAAATATTTGGCAACTTGTATTGTTAGGCTTATGATAGAGTCTTATGGCGCAATGCCAATGACCGTTATATAAAATGGAAATTCGGAAAGGTTATGATGTGGGGAAATTAAAGTATAATTAACTTTTGCCGTTATATTTAAAATTATTTAGCGTAAAGTTTGTTTAAGTTTGGAACAATATTATTTAGCAGGGGAGATTGCCAAAATGAAAAAAACATTTATATTGGATACCAATGTATTGATACATGATCCGTATTCCTTTTCAAAATTTGAAGATAATATAGTGATAATTCCGATATCGGTGATAGAAGAGCTTGATAATTTTAAGACAGTTTCCGATGAAAGGGGAAAAAGCGCCAGAGTCGTATCAAGAAATCTTGATAAGTTAAGGGCGAAAGGAAAGCTTAATAAGGGCGTCAAAATGGATTCCGGCGGTCTTTTAAAGGTTGAATTGGACCATGTGTCCGTTCTTCCCAAAGAATTTAAATTGCAAGAAATGGATAATAGGATACTTAATACGGCTTATTGGTTTGAAAAGAAAAAACAGAATGTCGTTATGGTGACCAAGGATATTAATTTTAGGATAAAGGCTGAAGCCATAGGCTTGGAATCTCAGGATTATAAATTCGGAAAAGTTAAAATGGATGATATTTATTCCGGTATAACCGAACTTGCCGTGCCGGCCAAATCAATAGATAACTTTTACAAGGACAAGGAAATTTCCATTAAAGATGACAAACTTAATCCCAATGAATTTATTTTATTTAGAGCCAAGGAAGACGCCAAAAAAACAGCGATAGGCCGTTGTAGCGCTGTGGACGCGTCGGCGGTAAAAGCGCTTCGTCCGGAGTCTTCTCCATGGGGCATAAGAGGCCTGAATAAAGAACAGAAATGCGCTATGGAGCTTTTGCTTGATGAATCCATAAATTTGGTGACTTTAATCGGCACGGCGGGCACGGGCAAAACATTGGTTTCTCTCGCTTGCGGGCTTCAAAAAGCCGTTGATGAGAATGTTTATAAAAGGCTGATTGTTTGCCGGTCAATAGTTCCGGTAGGCAAGGATATAGGTTTTCTTCCCGGAAGTAAAGATGAAAAGCTTTCTCCCTGGATGGGCGCCATATATGATAATCTGGAATTTATAATGGATAAGCGGCATCAGGATGATTCGCTTCAGCAATTTGAATACTTACAACAAAGCGGCAAGATTGAAATAGCTTCCGTGACCCATATCAGAGGCCGTTCTTTACCTAAACAATATATGATAGTTGATGACGCGCAAAATCTTACGCCGCATGAAATAAAAACGATATTGAGCCGCGCCGGAGAGGGAACAAAGGTTGTTGTGACGGGAGATCCTTATCAAATAGATAATCCATATCTTGATATGGAGTCCAATGGTCTGATGTATATCGTTAACAGATTTAAAGGGCAGAAAATCTACGGACATCTTACTTTTACCAAAACAGAGAGAAGCGAGCTCGCGGCTTTGGTGTCGAAAATTCTGTAGATAATATATGGGAAAACTTAATTTTGTCATTTGTATGGCGGGCCGTGGGAACAGGTTTATTGAAGCCGGATACGCGAGTCCGAAGTTTATGATTCGTTCGGGCGAAAGGACTTTATTTGAATATTCTCTTTTAAGCTTGCCGCTTTGCATCGCGTCTAAAGTGATATTCATCGCTTTAAAAGAACATGAGGATGAATTTCAAGTCACCTCGTTTATTGAAGAAAAGTTTAACGCGTTGACGGCTAAAATGAACGGGAAAATAGAGAGTGAAATTGTATTATTGGATAAGCCAACTTCGGGGCAAGCTCAAACAGCGCTTTTGGCTCGAGACTTTATTGATGACGAGGATGAAGTCGCGATATATAATATAGACACCTTTTTTAAATCCAAAACCTTAAAAAATCTCTTTTTGAATTCTCAAAATAAATTGGATGGAATCATAGGAGCTTTTCCTCTTAAGGGCGAAGATCCCAAATGGAGTTTCGCGCAAACTGATGAGCGCGGGATTGTTAAACGGACGGCGGAAAAAGTGCAAATATCCGATAATGCTTTAACTGGGCTTTATCATTTTACTCGCGCGGCGGATTTTTTTCGCGTCGCCCGAGAGGCGGTGGCAAATGGCGATAAAAGCCGTGGTGAATTTTATATAGCTCCGCTTTATAATAAGCTTATAGAAAACGGAAAAAAATTCACCATTGATATGGTTGAGATTATTATTCCAATGGGCACGCCTAAAGAAGTGGATAAAATAAATCCCGAGATAATCAATTCTTATATATAAACAGGTTAGGTAATTAGGCGGATAAGTGATTATGAGTGATAAACTCGGAAAAATAAAATTTTCCATTATTGTTCCCTGCTATAATGAACAGGAAAACATTCAATTTTTATTAGAGTCTTTTTTCTTTTTAAATAAACGCGATGACGCGGAATTAATAATAGTCGATAACGGTTCCACCGACGGAACATCCGAAAAACTTTCTAAAATAATGCCCGGTTGCTCTTTCGCGCGTTCGGTTGCGGTTAAGGAAAATAAAGGCTATGGTTACGGCATATTGCGCGGACTCAAAGAAGTCAAAGGCGATTATATAGGCTGGACTCACGGCGACGGGCAGTTTGATTGCGAGGATTTTTTAAAAGCGATTGCCATTATAAATTCTTCAAAAGATAGTGAGAAAATTTTTGTGAAAGGTTCAAGAAATAACAGACCTTTGACAGATACACTTTTTACGATTGGCATGTCGGTTTTTGAAACCATATATATGCGAGCCGGTTTATGGGATATAAACGCTCAGCCCGTTATGTTTCATGGCTCGCTTATGAAATATTGGAAAGCTCCGCCTTATGATTTTTCTCTTGATTTATACGCGTATATTATCGCTAAGAAACATGGATTTATCGTTAAGAGATTTGATGTTTTTCTAAAAGAGAGAAAATACGGTTTTTCAAGTTGGAATAATGGTTTTTTCGCCAGATTTAAATTAATCGGAAATATTTTCAAATCAAGCCGAAGGATGAAAAAAACTTTATGATAGCTTTTAAAAGTTTTCAATTGTGGTTGATTTACGGCTTGGTTATTTTGAGTTTTGCCGTTAATCTTTTGTTTTTGGTGAAAGTTTTTTATTCTTTGTTTTTTAAAATCGATATTAAAAAAAGAATTTTAGCGGCTTTGGCCCTCCTTTTGATTTTTTCTTCAAGCATGTTTTTTCTTTCTTCCGCCGCGGTCCGGGGCGGTTATGATAATAATCATGATTTCGGTTATCTTTCAGGCGATTTTTTTAATGATCGTTCTATGGAAGGTTTTTTGAAAATCAAAGAGCTTTCTCCTCTCATTACCGACAGTATAAGCGATAATATAAGCGGTTTTTCCCTCGATTCAATTCTGATAAAAAATAAGATATTGATGTTTTTTACGGCTTTAACTTTGCTGGCAATATTGATTAAGTTAAACCTCGAGTATTCCGCCGTTATGGCGGGCTTTGGTTTTTTTTATTTCAATTTTCTTGTCATTTTAAACGCCAATACATTCAGCACGACAAGTTCGAATATATTTTTCTTTATGAGTTCTCTTTTGGCGCTTGTTTGTTTTCATATGGAGAAAAAGAGCAGAAAAAGCAATCTTATTTGGGCATTAAGCGCGATGTTTTTAGTCTTTACGAGCAGATATGAGCTTTTTATTGTCAGCTTTGCCGGATTTTTAACGGTAGCCGGAATATATTTTAGAGAGCGTTCAATAAAATTGAATATTTTCAAGAAGCATGGTTTTTTGAGCGCTGCCGTTGCCGCGTATTTTTTAATTTATATCGCGTGGTTTTCGCGGATGAGCGGTTTTGTTTCTTATAATGGCCCTGAAATATGGGAAGTGTTTAATCTGATCGGGAATTTAAAATATCAATTGATTGAACGGAACGCGGCATTTTTTATGTCTCAAGCTTCATTAATCGTTCCGGCATTAATATTGCTTTCTTTTTTTATGATTTTTCTCAGAAGCTTAAAAGACAGAGGAAAAGCGGCTAAAAATATAATAATCGGGTCTTTTCTTTTTTTATGGATAGTCTATGTGTCAATCATTTTTAAGCCTTTGGACGCGTATCCTTTGCATTTTATGAGACATAGGCTTTATTTTTTCATTCCTTTTGTAATTCTTTTCGCTTTCTCTTGGGACTCGGCGATGTTTTTTTTAAGAGGCATCAGATTTTTTAAAATTCTTAAACCGGCAATGGCTTTGTCGCTGATATTGATTTATGCCTTGTCAAATATCCGAACTGTCGAATCTTTGCAAAATGAGATAAGGACAAATGATATTGAACTGGAGTTTTTAGCGAAAGTTCAAAAGGAAATGGGCGATAAGTATGTGGTTGTTTATCCGGCAAATGACAGCCGGGCCTCTCTGCTAAAAAAGTATTTTCCTTTTCATGAAAGTTGCTTGCGGATTAAAGAAAAGCCTTATGTAAAATATGTTTCTTCGGAAAAATTTATTACGCGAGGAAAGGGGGACATAATTCAGGCTTATCATCCGTCCAAATCAAACTATATAAGCGAAGATGATAAAGCTGTGTTTGAGTTATCTTTTAAGCATAAGTTTTATACCATATGGCCGGATTTGGAAACCCGCGATGAAATTCCCGTCAAAATAGGATTTTATTACGCTGACAGGCCCAAAGATAAGGCATGGATTTTAAATTCCAAAGGATATTGCGAATTAAAAACCGGAAAATTGAACGAGGCCTTGAAATATTTTGAGGAGGCGGTCAAAATTGATTCAAAATGTATTGTTTGCGCTTATAATTTGTCCGCCGCTTACGCGTTTTTGGGCAGGGAAAAGAAGTCTTTGCTGGCAATTAAGAATAATATTGAATCTCGCGATTCTTATGGAGCGCCGGTTTTTGAAAAAGCGCTTATTTATATGGCTTCAAACGAAAAAGAAAAAGCAAAACGGCTTTTAGAGAGTTTTATGCGCGAGGATATTAAAAAAAACAAGCGTCAAAACGAGATTTTTTTGGCTATGAGTTCAATGTATTTGAATAAATTAAACGGAGATGGTTTGCAAGGTGAAAAACATAGATTGCGAAATAATGAAGAATGGAATAAAAGATATAAAAAGCTGTCGGATGTGCCGCACATAAAAAAATCTAAAAAAATAGCCGCCGGGGCCGTAAATCAATATATGGCGGGTGATATTGAAAGCGCC
>DAOWCC010000021.1 GCA_030639665.1 Elusimicrobiota bacterium
CTACTATTTCCATATTCTGCTTTTTTCTTAATTCTCTAAGCGTGGAAACCTCCGCCTCAATCTTTCCTTTCGCGGCATTATCCCCCTCCATAACCTTAGCGGACGAACTGCTTTTAACAATAGCCGCTTTTGTTCCCGTAGATTTTTTTATATCTTCAGCATTTAAAATTGAAATTGCCAAAAAACATGACACCGCAAATATTAATATCCTCATTTTCTTCTCCTAACTATTTTAATCATTCAATTTCTTTTTTACTACGCTACTTTCTACTCACTATTAGTCCGCCTTAGGCGGAAACTTCATTTAACACAGAGTGGACTACGCTGCTTCTGAGTTTTACTACAGCCTGTCCGCCGTTGTAGTGTGGCGGAGACACCCCTCAGTATTCAAGAACGCTGAGATTTTACACAAAGAGAGTCCGCAAAGTTTTTTTATTCTCTGCGTTCTCCGAGAATTTCTCTGCTAACTCTGCGTTTAATCCGTATTATGTGTCCTTTGCGCCTTATTGCCTAAATAGGTTTTACCCCTATACCTTTTTTAACTTTATTTATTTCGTATATTCCCGATCGTTTTATTATCGCGCCGCTATTCATTATTTTATCTTTAATAAAAAACGGCGTATCCAAATCTATAAAATCAAAACCGCCAAGACCGCCGGCAAAATGCGCGGCGCATAAAGATGAAAGAGAACTTTCAAGCATCTCTCCCATCATGAGTTTAATATTTTTAATTTTCGCCAGATTATAAATCTCCCTCGAACGCATAAGACCGAATTTCATTAGCTTTATATTTATGGCATTGGCATAACCGTTTTTTATAATCTTAAAAGCGTCTTCAACGGAAGAGACGCTTTCATCGGCGCAAACGGGCATTTTTAATTTACCGGTTAAGAACTTAAGACCGGCAAAATCTTCTTTTGCCGTCGGCTGCTCAAAGACCAATGGAACAACCTTGTGTTTTTCAAGAGTTTTGATAAACTTAAAAGCTGTCTCCGCGTCATAAGCGCAATTGGCGTCAAGATAAATACCGGCCCCGCCCGTAATCCTGGAAATGGAAACGACTCTGTTTATGTCCTTATCAAAATCAACTCCCACTTTTATTTTAAAAACATTAAAGCCCCTCGCCGCCATTTTTCTTATAAAAGAATAATTATTTTTCTCCCCGCCGATAACCAAGGTTATATCGCTTTTAATCTCAGCGCATTTATTTCCGTAAAACTTCCATAAAGGAATATTCAAAGATTTGGTCAAAGCGTCCAGAACAGCCATTTCAACAGCGGCCAAAGCGGAGCGGTTTTTATCCAGTTTCCGCTCGGCAAAAACAAAGATATTGAAATAATCGGCAATATCCTTTCCTTCAAGCCATACGCCTATGCGCTTCAAATTATTAAAAGTTAAATTTTGAGTTTCCCCCGTTACATGATTCGCAATCGCCGCCTCGCCAAAGCCTTTGATTCCGCTTTTAAGTTCCACTTCAAAAAGAATATTTTCAAGCCGCTCGTGACTGCCGCTTGAAATGGCAAACGGCATAAACAAATCAGCCCGAATTTTTTTAACTCTGATTTTCTTTATAATTGTTTCTTTCATCAAATTTATGGAAATAATCTTTTCTTGTCTTTCTTGCCCGTGACTTCGCGGCCCATAAGCATCAATATAACCACTATAATAAAAATTAACACCGCTTGAAAAAGAAGGAACATGGTTCCCAAGGTGGAATTGGTATGGCGCATTGTCCATGCCCCAAGACCGAGACAAATATTAAGCAAAAGAATAAAACCCACCGTGCTTTTAACACCAAGGCCGAGATTCATAAGCCGATGGTGGAAATGGTCGGTTGAAGCGTATTCCAGCCATTCTTTTAAATTTGTAATTTTGCCGTTTTTTATTCTGGATATCGTGGTATAAATTATATCGAAAATAGGAATACCCAAAATTAAAATAGGCGTGCTTAAAGCGACCATCGGATTATCCGTGGCCCAACTGCCGGCAAGGGCAAGGCATCCCAAAACAAAACCTATAAAAGTGGACCCTCCGTCGCCGAGAAAAACTTTGGCGGGCTGCCAATTGGTTTTCAGCAAACCCAGACAGCCTCCTGCCATGGCGGCGGATAAAAAAGCCACCATATGCTGATTTGAATTCCACGCTATACCGAGAAATAAAAGCGAACATACAACTCCCATACTCAAAGCCAAGCCGTCTATACCGTCCATAAAATTAAAGGCATTTGTTATGCCAACCAGCCATATGACGGAAAGGGCATACGAAAAAATATTGCCGAACGGCATTTGCAGAGTAAAACTCATATGAAGGCCAAAATATACAACAATTATAGCGGCCAAAAACTGCCAAAACAATCTTGTTCGGGCCGTTAAATTTTTGACATCGTCCGCCACTCCAAGAATAAAAATTATGGTTCCGCCTATGACTATCCCGATAACTTTTGGCGAACATTGATAACTTCTGATAATCGTAAAAATAAAAGCAGCGTATACGGCAAGCCCCCCCAGTCTCGGCACCACTCTGGAATGAATCTTTCTGTCTCCCGGATAATCCATAGCGCCTATGCGTCGCGCCAAAACCATGCTTAAAGGCGTTAATAAAGCGCTAATGAGCGTGGCGATAACAAATAAATAAAACCAGCGAACCCCGGCCTCCCATGTCCACGCTGAAAAACCGCCGATGGGAAATAAAACAATAAGAACCGTAAGCGCGAAAACATATAATATTGAACTTTTTTTTACGAACACCCTACCACCTTTTCAGCGACTGCAAGGCGCTCATTTATTTTTATTTCGTTATGCATTATTTTCTCTTTGTTAAATCAATAAACCACCGATATTGTTAAACACACCTTTCGGTGTGTAAAAGGGTGGTAGGGTCATTTTTTCAGCAATAACTCCAAAGATAATCTCTGCGGAACAAAAGCCTCCGCGTATTTGACTCTATTCTGATAGCCTCTGAATACGGCGGCGCTTTTCGCGCTTTCTATAATCGATAAATTCTTAACCCTTGTTTTATAAACCTGCGATTTATGAAATTTCAAAAGCTGTTCTTTTTTTCGCATAACAGGGCCAATATCAAAAAAAACGGTCGGCAAAAAATTAAGCGTAGTAGGAACTTCATAAAAAAGAACATTCTTCATATACCGCGAGGCCGTTTCAACAGCCTGCGCCAAATTCCTATGATCCTGATGAGTATCTTCAAGATAATTGACAAAAACAATATCGGGCTTTATTTTATTGAGGCTCTTTTCAATAACCTGAATAAGTTCCCGTCCCATGTTTAAATTGGTATCTTCAAAACCGCCGTAAACTAGGGACGCCTTCAGCATAGCGGCTGATTTTTTCTGCTCAGCCCATCTGTCATCGCTATTACCGCCGACATTTCCCTTAGTCATGACAAGAAGGTTTATTTTATGTTTATCCTTAAACAATTTATAAAGAATGCCGCCACAACCAAATTCAATATCGTCGGGATGAGAACCTATGGCAAGTATTTTCACAAAGCCTCCTGTTTTTATCCTATCACCCGCTTATCCGCCAATGTCGTGTGGCAAATAAAACCTCTGACGATAGTCAAACTAAAACTTAGATATAAATTAGCAAAATAGAGAGTATGTATCAATAAATAATTAGGTGATGTAGGTAATTAGGTGATTAGATAATATGTAAACAATGAAGAGAAAAAAGGAAAGAGATTTTATTTTTTGACCCAGACTTTATACTCATAACCTTGGGCTTTAAGCTGCCAATCGCCCCCCGGCTCCCAATAACCGGGGCCTATTTTCACAGCGACTTTATCGTCTATAATGGCGGCATAACCGTCTTGAGACGCTTTCATAACGCGAACGGCGCTTTCGGAATTTATGCCGTAGGTTTTTCTTATTTTTATTAAAGCGGTAATTTCTTTTTTAAAACCATT
This sequence comes from Elusimicrobiota bacterium, assembly GCA_030639665.1. Taxonomy (GTDB): domain Bacteria; phylum Elusimicrobiota; class Elusimicrobia; order Elusimicrobiales; family UBA9959; genus JAKLQJ01. The sequence continues at coordinate 3,922 of DAOWCC010000021.1, forward strand.
GTCAAAAAAATGAGTCCAATAAACACAGGGAATACCCGAATGAGTGAGAATATAAGCATAGCCTTGCATTATTTTATTCGTCGGAAAAGGCCACGCTTTATGATCGGAGGATGCCACCCTGTTAACCGTATCATGATTATCGATAAAAGTTACGGCATTTCCTGGCCACCAGCCTATAAGCCCTGAGGGCGCCGCATATCTGTCTATCAAACGCCAATACTCTCTCTTTATAATGGCATGCTGCAATATTCCTTTTGTGGTAAAATCAAAAGCCTTTATTTTTCCGCCGGCGGAATCAATCCAATTACAAAGCTGCTGCCGATGCGCGTCGGTATTATTTATATCCAAGTTATCCCAAATCTCGGCGACGGAAAAAGCCGAATTTGAAGTTTGGCTGTATAAGTTGAAATATTCTGGAGCTATGCCTCTGGCATAATCATAACGCCAGCCGTCATAACCTATATGATTTCTTAAACGGTTCAACCAAGCCGAAACACTTTCTCTGACATAACTTTGAGTATGATCTATATCTCTGGCGGCATGATAAGTTTTGCCCGTATCAGCATTGCCTTTGCCTTTTCCCCATTCATCATCCGAACAAACCGAATTCGGCGCCCACGCGGGCTCGGTAAAATCGGCCCAATCGGAGGTGCCGACTCTGTGATTAACGACAATATCACCGATTACCTTGATACCGTTTGAATGAAACTCTTTTATAGCTGAAATAAGCTGAGCTTCGGTTCCGTACTTGGAATCCTGAAGATTGAGTTTTCTCGGCAAATAGCCCTCGGAACTGAGAGAATCGGATGAAGGAGGAAACCATATAAGGTCAATACCGGCCGAAGCCATTTCATCGGCTTTACCGCCCAAAACGGACCACCAGGGAGACGACTGCCATGATGTCCAGTGAAAGCCCTGCATCATGACCGTACTTTCGCCTCGATAAGCGCAATGAGAAAACCCGGTAAATACCGCGAAGGCTAAAATTGAAAGTATAATTTTTCGAAGTAATTTATCTCGCATATTCTCTATATATGTTTATTGAAAACAGAGATTTTGTCAAGGGTATTTAAGACCTTAAAAAAATTTTAAGTCGCATGTCACAAAAACAACGGAACGGAGTAAATTAACCGCCATTCCGGCGGAACTCTGTATGAAACACTACCACGAAGGCACGAAAGACTGAAAGCACGAAATATATTTTAATTTGTTTCGCTGTTTTTCGTGTCTTCCCAATTTTCACACTTTCGTGGTTGCTTTAAACATTGAAATTCCTATGCACTTAGTTACTAAATGGATTCAAGTTTTCCATTTGCCAAATGATAAATCCTATTGCCGTATTTGGCGGCTTCCTCATTATGAGTCACCATTAAAACGGAAGAGCCCTCAAGACTGATGCGTTTCAAATCATCAAGTATAAGTTTGGAATTGTGTTTATCAAGATTGCCCGTAGGCTCATCGGCTATTATTAAAGCGGGAGAATTGCGCAAGGCCCTCAATATGGCCACTCTTTGTTTTTCCCCTCCCGATATCTCCATTGGAAACTTTTGAGCGATATCTTCAAGATTGAACTTTCCAAGCAAATCCATCGCGTATTTTTCATCGGGCTTGCCCAATATTCTGGCCGGCATATCTATATTTTCCAGAACGGTAAACTCCTCAAGCAAAGAATCAAACTGAAAAACAAAGCCTATGTTTTTTACGCGCATAAGCGATTTTTCATTATCGCTTAAAGACAAAAGAGAATGGCCGAATAATTTTATTGAACCGCTGTAACAATCATCCAATATGCCTATTAAATTTAACAGCGTGGATTTCCCCGAACCGGACGGCCCGACAATGGAAATAAATTCACCCTTGCTTATGGTGAAATCCACATCCTCCAGAACTATTGTCTGTTGATGAATTTGAGTATAGCTTTTGCTTAAATCTTTGATTTCAACTATCACCCTACCACCTCTTCAGCGACTGTAAGGCGCTCATTTCTTTTTAATTTTTTTTCATTATACATTCTTTTCTCTTCACTGAATCTATCACTGATTTTATTAAACACACCTTTCGGTGTGTGAAGGGGTGGTAGGGTCATTTCATCCTACCCATATCTCACGGCATCAACCGGATTTATAGCGGCCGAACGAAGCGCCGGATAAACCGCGCTTAACATACATAAAACATAACTTACCACGACGGTAGCTAAAACATCAAATAGTTTTATCTGAACGGGAACCTTGGTTATATAATAAATATCAGCCGGCAATTCAATAACAGGATATTTCGCTATAAACAGGGATATCGAAAGCCCCAAAACCACTCCGATAATTATACCGCTTAAGGCAACAAGATTTCCTTCCAGTAAAAATATCTTTCTTACAAAAGAGGCCTTTGCGCCTATCGACCTTAAAATCCCTATATCCCTCATTTTTTCAACGCTCATAAGCAGAAGATTGGACGCTATATTAAATGTGGCCACCAAAATTATCAAAGCCAGAATAATTGTCATTATAAATTTTTCAAGTTTAAGCGCCGAGAAAAGAGTTCTGTTCATGTCGGCATAAGTTTTAACGATGAAAGGCAAGCCAAGTTTGGATTTCATGCTGATGGCCGTCTTATCGGCATGCTTAATATCCGAGAGCATTAAACCCAGCCCATTAATTCCGCCTTTAAGGCCGAAAAAATCCGAGACGGGCTTTATATCCGTGTAAGCCATGCCGCTGTCAAATTCATAATAACCGGTTCTAATCAAGCCGGTTATTTTAAATTTTTTCATTTTTGGAAAAATACCGATGGAAGTTGAAACGGCTTTTGGAGATACAAGTATAACCGAATCGCCGACCCAAGCCCCTATATTTTTAGCCAACTCTTCACCAAGAACAATACCCGGAACGGTCTTATTACCTGTTTTTTCTTCAAACCAAGAGCCGTGAACAAGAGATCTTTCAAGATTGTTTATCTGAAATTCTTTTTCAGTTCCAAACCCCTTTACGAGAACTCCGGTTGATCGATTTTTAAAAGTTAAAATGGCTTGGCCGAAAACAAAAGGAGAAACTTTTTCAACTTTCTCCACGGATTTAACCCGCTTGGTAAAATAATCAATTTCCCCCGGCTGAATCTGCCCGTAGATTATTATATGAGCCTGAGCGTCTATGATTTTCTTTTTTATATCGGATTGAAAACCGTTCATTATCGAAAGCGTAACAATCAAAGCGGCCACCCCAATGGCAACTCCGGCAATCCCTATGAATGTGGTTATCATGGAAAAAAGCCCTTTTCTTTTGGCTTTCAAATATCTTAGAGCTATAAAAAGTTCTGCGGACATAAAGAATTTAGAAATCAGAAAGCAGATATCAGAAAGCAGATGAATAAGGAACTTCCTTCCATATCTTACTTCTTGCCTCTTACTTCTTACCTCTCTTTGTGTTTGAAAATTATAAAAGAGTATTGTCTATCACGGGGCCGTTCTCATCATTATTTCCCTTCAACAAAGGAAAAAGAACAACTTCCCTTATGGACGGCTTTCCGGTAAACAGCATAGCCAAACGATCTATTCCGATTCCTATGCCTCCCGTGGGCGGCATGCCGTATTCCATCGCTTCAATAAAATCCTTATCCAAAACATCCGTTTCTTGATTTCTTTCCTCATCTCTCTGGCGCATTTGCTCAAGAAGTCTTTCTTTTTGGTCTTCAGGATCATTTAATTCGGTATAAGCGTTAGCCAATTCACTGCCGGCGACAAAAAACTCAAACCTTTCAACTATGGCCTCATCTCCCGGTTTGCATTTCGCCAAAGGCGTGATGGCGGTCGGATAATCCATAACAAAAGTGGGCTGTTTAATGTCCGGCTGTATCTTTAAATCAAATATTCTCTCGAAAATTTTAGCGGATGGCGTGGTCGGCGTATACTCGATATGAAGAGAATCCGCGAGCTTGCATAAATTAGGCTTATTAAAAACCTTCCCGTTTAGAATCTCATGAATATCTTGTCCGCATTTTTCCTTCCAAACTTCAGGCAAAAATATTCTTTGAAAAGGCGGCTTAAGATTTATTTTATCGCCGGCATAATCAATGGAATCAATTTTCATAACCTCACAGCATTTTGAAAATACCGTTTCCAATAATTCGGCCATGCCATTATAATCGCTATACGCTCTATAGGCTTCTAAAGTCGTGAACTCGGGATTATGATTGGCATCTATGCCTTCATTTCTAAATACGCGGCCAATTTCATAAACGCCGTCAAAACCGCCGATTATCAATTTTTTAAGATAAAGCTCCGTGGCAATGCGAAGATAAAGTTCGGTTTTATAAACATTATGAAAAGTTATAAAGGGCCGAGCGGCGGCGCCGCCGGCCTGCGCGCATAAGATGGGCGTTTCAACTTCCACATAATTGGAAGAATCAAGCGCGCTTCTGATGGCCGAAATTATCGCGCTTCTGCCTATAAATATTTTTTTCACTTCTTCATTCGATATTAAATCCAAATATCTTTCTCTATATCTGGTTTCAGCGTCGCTCAGGCCATGCCATTTCTCGGGAAGAGGCCTTACGGATTTGGAAAGAATGGTTAATTTGGAAACTTTTAATGTTTTCTCTCCCGTGCGCGTAATAAACAATGTCCCCTCAACTCCGAGAAAATCTCCGACATGAATATTCTTCTTAAACAAATCAAAACTATCTTCTCCGACATTATCTTTTCTAATATAAATCTGAATTTTGCCAAAGCCGTCTTTAATATGAGCGAACGCGGCTTTGCCCATCAATCTCATTAAAACCACTCTGCCCGCGATTGTAGCGGGAGCCTCTTCGGCAAGCCCCAGACATTCGGCGGCAGTATGGGTTATTTTAAATCGGCGGGGATAAGGCTCTACGCCTTTTTCCCGAAGGTCATGAATTTTTTTGTAGTTGCTATCAACTATTTCGTTTAGTGTATTGCTCATTTTTTTGAATTTATCGCATCCTTAGCCATTTCGACTAGATTTTTTGGTTCAAACGGTTTTTCCGCGAAAGCGAACACATTTGATGACAGTTCAAATAAATCCCTCATTTGCCCTTTGGCCGTGAGAATTATAATGGGAATCTCATTAAACTTATCATTTTCCTGCAGTTTGGCTTGCAAAGTATAACCATCCATTTCCGGCATCATAACATCAAGTAAAATCACATTCGGAAGATTGTCTTTATTATCAATGGCTAAAAGCATTTCATGGGCTTCTTTTCCGTTAAACGCTTCCAACACTTCAAAACCGTCTTTTTCCAAAATCACTTTCAAAAGATAAACCAAATCTTTCTCATCATCAACAATCATTACTTTGGGCATAAAACCCCCTGTTTCTTAATATAAATTGTCGCGAATATCAAATATTCTTATTATAATACAAGATTAGCGACGGTTAAAACAAGAAATAAATACCGAATAATATTACCGGAGCTCATCAAAAAGAGTCTTGTTTTTTGTTTTCCGCAAAAAGATGTAAAATAATTTAAAGGTCATAGTTTAGAGTTTGAAGAATAAAAAACAAAATCACGGAGACGAGACATGGCAATTGAAAAAACTTTAATACTTATTAAGCCGGACGGAATTTCAAGAAAATTAAGCGGACTTACCATAGACAGGCTTGATCATGCCGGTTTTGAAATGATTGGAGCGAAAGTGGTATCAGTATCCGACGAACTTGCCCATAAACATTATATTGAGCTTAAAGACGAACCTTTTTTTGAACCGCTGATGAAATTTATACAAGGCGGCTTTCACAATAACTACAAAAACAAAGTTTTGGCCTTGGTTTATCAGGGAGAAAACGCCATAGAAGAAATTAGAAAGACGGTGGGAGCGACAAATCCCGAGGAAGCGGATCCGACAACAATAAGAGGCTCTTTCGGAAGAGTCGCCACAAAGGGTCATTATGAAAATGTCGTGCATGCTTCGGGAAACGCTAAAGACGCCGCGAGAGAACTGGCCTTGTGGTTTAAACCCGAAGAGTTATTGGACTGAACATAATGAAAGCCATATTTACTTTTTTACTTTTACTCTCATGCGCCATACCGGCTCAAAACGCCGAATTTGTAACCTTTAAAGCTGACGACAATTGGCAAATACACGCCAAATATTCCAATCCCCAAAACGATAAACCATTCTTTCTGCTCCTGCACGCCCAAAAAAAAAGCCATTTGGATTTTAAAAATATTTTCTATCATCTCCAAAAACACAAATACGGTTATCTGGCCTTGGATTTGAGAGGGCATGGCGAAAGCATTTACAATGTTGAGGAAACAACCAAAACTTATAAATCATTCAAATTGTCCGGCGCGGATAATCAATTCAATAAAATGGCCAGAGATATTGAAGGCGCCATTAAATTTTTAGCGGACAAAGAAATCCCGAAAGACAGACTGATTGTAATGGGCTCGCTGCTCGGAGCTAATCTTGCCATTAAGACAGCCGCCATTCATCAGGAAATCAGGGGCGTGATAACATTATCCGCCGTTTTAAATGTAAACTATGTTCTCTCCGTAAACCCTCTCAAAGCCTATGGAAAAAGACCGATTTTATTTGTTACCGGAACGGATAATAAAAGACAATACAAAGAATTTCAGCTTTTAAAAGACTTAGCCAAAACAGTATCGGGCGAGGAAAATATTACCACCGTAATAGAAAAGAACGGAGCAGGCTCAAAACTTTTAACCTACAACGCCATAAGAAAAATTCTGGCCTGGACAAAAAATCCAAAACTGCCTCTTATAGTCGCCTGTTCAACCTCAACGGTAAATATCCCTTTCTCCGAGCCCGATGATATTGATTTTGAAGATGAATTTGAAGAAAGCGAAACTAAAGAAGAAAGTCGCGATGAAGAAGCCTTGGAAGAAGAAGATACTATTCAAAATGAAGAAATCTAAAAAATATTCCGCTCTTGTAACCGAACAAAATAATCCAAGAACATCAAACCTTGACAGGATAAGCCTCAAAGAAGTTTTGATAAAAATAAATTACGAAGACTCCCTAATATCAAAAGCCGTAAAAAAATCAATTCCACAAATTGAAAAAGCCGCTAAAATTCTTTCAAAAACTCATCTTGAAGGAGGAAAGATTTTTTTTATGGGAGCGGGCACCAGCGGCCGCTTGGGAGTTTTGGAAGCGGCTGAACTCGCGCCCACCTTTGGCGTCAAGCCTAAAAATTTTATTCCCATTATGGCCGGCGGCAAATACGCGGTTTTTCTTTCAAAAGAAGGCGCTGAAGATATTTTTAAAAACGGTTATAATGAAATTTTTAAAAAAATAAAACCCCAAGATATGCTGATAGGCATAGCGGCAAGCGGCATAACGCCTTATGTGAAAGGCGGCATTCAAGCGGCAAATAAAAAAGGCGCTAAAACAGCCTTAATCACATTAAATTTTAAAGACAGAACAAGCAAAGCCGATATTATCATATCCGCCAATATCGGCCCCGAGCCCATAGCGGGCTCAACCAGAATGAAATCGGGCACCGCCACAAAACTCATGCTTAATATGCTGACCACTTCAGCCATGATAATATCGGGCAAGGTTTATAAAAACTGGATGGTGGATGTAAAACCCACCTCGCGGAAACTCCTAATGCGAGCGGAAAGAATTACGGCTCTCTTGGGTAAAACCACTGAAAAAGAAGCCCGGAAAATTCTTAAAAAAACAGCCTATAATGTAAAACAAGCCATTATAATGTCTCGGCTTAAAGTGGACTTAAAACAAGCTAAACAACTTCTCATAAAACATAAAGGCTTCCTAAAAAATATCATAGAATAACGCCACGCTTTAGCGTGGCAGAGCGACAGTACGACAGCGATACAGGCCTCAGAAATAAGGATATTCCTCATACAACTGCCAAGCTGTTTTAGTGCTATTCCTAATTGCCTTATTACCTAATCACCTTGTTGCCTAATTAATATTCTTCAGCTATCTTAAGCAATAAGTTTTTTTGGATTCCGTCTATTTCGGAAGCTTTTATGGAATAGTTGTTTATTATGGAAGTAAAAGCGACAAGCCTGTTCTTCTTTGTTTCAAAGTAGCCGGTATAAGCGCGCACACCGTTTAAAGAACCCGACTTTATCATGATATTATTTTCAAGAAATGTTCCGAGAGCAAATCTTTTTATATGTCCGGTAGCGCCGTTTTCCCCCGGAGCCACCAATGAATTATAAAAATCATCAAAGTATTTTTTATTGTAAGCTTCCACAAGAAAATTCGTAAAATTTTCCGCCTTAACGGTATTTAACCGTGAAAGTCCCGAAGCGTCTTTAAGTTTCATTTCCGAAACATCCACGCCGTTTGTCGATAAAAACTTTTTCAAAGTAAAAAGCCCCGCTTCCAAATTACCGGCCCGGCCGTTAATAACGGCAAGATGCCTCAATAAAATTTCAGCGTACAAATTAAAACTTTTTTTATTGGTGGTAAAAATAATATTTTTTAAAGGAGGAGATTTTATTTCAATTAAAAGCTTATTTGGCAAATAGTCTTTCTTTTTCAAAACCCTTAAAGCTTTTCCTTTTACTTTTATGCCCCTGGCCTTTAAATATTTTTTAAAGTGCTCGGCAAAAAAAACCGGAGGGTCCGGAATAGCGCCCTTAATCGCGAATTTTTTCGGCCCCAGGGGAATAGTGCCGCGTAAAACCGCTCTATAATTTTTCGGCATATTGAATATATAACCGTGATCGCCGGAACCTTTCGGCCCCGTTTTCATAAAGTTTGTAAATTTCAAGCCGGGAATATTGGGAACAGTTTTTATAACCTTAGCCCTGCCTCCCACCTTTCCCGAAGGTTTAAAATACAGCTTATAAATATTATCGTTTATGGAAAGAGCCGACGGCCAAGCGGCATAATAATTGCCGATATCCTCCCAAGCCCATGAACTCGGAATGGAAATGCCGTTAAATAAAGAATCATCCGCGTATATGCCGCCCTTAATTCTTTTTATACCGGCGCGCTTTAAAGAATTTGTTAGTCTGGCAAAAACTTTATTGAAGGAAAGAGCTCCCATAACGCGGCTTGAGCCCAATGAAGGATCACCCCCGCCCACAATATAAATATTTCCAAAAAGAGTTCCTTTTTTTATTTTGCCCCTATAATAAAGCTTTGTTTCAAACCTGTAATCGGGTCCGAAATATTCCAAAGCCGCGGCCGTTATAAAAACTTTTAAAATACTGGCGGGAATTAAATTTTTATTTTGATTTAAAGAAACCAGCTCTTTTCCGGTATCCACATATTTAACGCTTAAGCCCCATTGAGCGTTTTTAATGCCTTTTAAAACGGAGATTTTTTTAATCTCATCTGTTACCGCGCCGCCAAAAGCCGCGCCTACAAAGAAATTGATAAATAAAATGATGGAAAAAATTATCTTCATAGAGATTTAACCGACCTCCGGTCGAACTTCATTTAACGCAAAGCACGCTGAGATTTTACACAAAGAGTCCGCAGAGGGATATCGAGTTATCAAGTTTTTGTATTTTACTCCGCGCTTTTATGTTCTCTGTGAACTCTGCTGCCTGCCCGCCAATGCTGTAGTGGCGGGATTTGTTGTTTCCGTTATTCGTATTATACAGTTTTTTATATCCGTTAAATCCTGTAAATCTTGTCTAAAAAGTTGTTTAGAAAAAACAAAGTATCTGACAGGATTAACAGGATAAACACAAACATAGCCCTTGTGCCCGCAGTAAACCTTTGGTGGCTAAATCCACCCCACCTGAACATTGACGGGTGTCCATAGCAGTCCTTTGAAACCCTAGTCCACTCTGCGTTCTCCGCGAACTCCGCGCTTTTATATTCTCTGTGAACTCTGCGTTTAATTCCTAATAATACGAATTAACAATAATAGCAAAAGTGTCTAGTCCAATACACTTATCACTTATCATCTTTAGCGCGGGGATGCGCTTTGTCATAAACCTTCTTAAGCTGATTAAGAGTTATATGCGTGTAAATCTGAGTTGTTTCAAGATTTTTATGGCCCAGCATTTCCTGCACGCTTCTTAAATCACAGCCATGCTCAAGCAAATGCGTGGCAAATGAATGTCTTATGGTATGAGCGTTTACGGGGCGGGCAAAACGCGCGCGCCTTGCCATTCTTTTTACAAGAAGCGCCACTCCGCTGTCCGACAGTCTCGTGTGTTTATTATTTAAGAAAAGAGGCATTCCCGCCGTTACCGGTTGATGACGGGTAGCCAGATAATTTCTTAAAGCCATTAAGGCATTATCTCCGATTGGAATCATTCTCTCTTTCGAGCCTTTTCCCATGGCTCTTACAAAACCTGAAATAAAATCCACATCGCCCACATTTAAAAAAGAGACTTCTGAACGTCGCAATCCGCAGGAATACATAATTTCAAGCAGGGCAAAATCTCTCTCGGCAAATTTGTAATCGGCGTTTTGCTCATATACTTCATCGGGCTTATTATAATTTGTTAATTTCTCCATTTCCTTTTCAGTCAGAAAATGGGGCAATCTTTTTTCTTTTCTCGGAATATTAATTAAAGCGAAGGGGTCGTTTTCAATATGCTGTTCAGTTAATAAATAATTTATAAATGAGCGCAGAGAAGATATTTTTCTAAGTAATGTGGCTCTTGAACATTTTTTATCCTGAATAAAGCCTATATAACCTCTTAAAAACAAACGGTCTATTTTAATTGGATTATCAATATCGGATTTTTTGGCGTGGGCCATGAATTCTTTGAGGTCGGATTTATAAGCCATCAAGGTGTGTTTTGAAAAATTAAGCTGCGATTTTATATGCAATAGAAATTTTTCAATCAGTAGATTCATCAAAGGTATTTTAGCAAAAGAAGAGTTTGAATACCCCCGAGGTGGCTGCAATACTTCGTGGTTGCGCCACATCAAAGGACTCCTCGGGGGTTGAAACAAAAGATTATCACCAAAGGTTTGAGTCAAATGTAGCGGGCTGCCAGCCTGCCTGTCCGCCGATGCCGTGTGACGGAATGCCGTGTAGCGGGCGATTTACCAATCGCCAATGTAGTTGCAAAGCTTGCTTTGCTTGTATAACCGAGATGACTAAAGACTGTAATTTTATCGGGGGCCTGTCAGAGATATTATGATTAAACCAAAGGTTTTATACTCACTCATCGCGGGTTTTATATGATAGTGGCTTTCGGACTTTCGTCAGTTCCGGAACTCATCCGCCCGCAGTGCTTGGCGGATTCAAACATCCTCACTGTCTCTGAGAGATACACTCAAGTCCTTAGCCAAAAACCCAAAATCGTTCGTTACAAAACCTTTGGCTCAATCTTACTTATTTTTTTTTATAAGATAATCCCACCCATCCCTAACTATGGTGAAGCAGAATTACCCTGTCATAAGGAAAGCCTTATAAATTTTAATTAGAACCGGTCCATTTTACTGCGCCCTTGCGTCTCACTGCAAGATAGTAACTCGAGAACTTGTGTCCGTAGCAGTCCTTTGAAAGCCCAGTCCACCCACCCTCCTGAATGAACAGGTCGGCTTCCGAACGCTCCTGCCGCGCAAACATAACTGCCATTTTCAATCTCACTTAATTTTTTTATAAGATAATCACTGCAGCAACTATATTGTCAAGCTCGTATTAATTGTTCTTTGAAACTCCATTCAGTCTTTGTTTTACACATAGCATTAAGCGTAACTAGTAATTTTCGCATACAAGCTGTAATGGCTACTTTTTTAGGTTTACCCTTCGCTATTAATCTTTCATGAAATTTCTTTATAGGAGGGTTGAATCTTATAGCTGACATTGTAGCCATGTAAAGGATGGAACGGATATTTTCCCTCCCACCTCTTACTGTTCTTTTTCCTTTGAATTTGCCGCTATCATTATTAAGCGGCGCAAGACCGGCTAAAAGAGCTATTTTTTTACGGTTTAATTTACCAAGTTCCGGCATAAAAGCGATAAGCGAACTTGCAAGCACAGGACCGCAGCCCGGCGTGGATTTAAAGATTTGAACTTTGTCTTTGTATATCGGTGAAGATTTGATAAAGTCGTTAATATTTTTATCAAGGTTTTCAAGTTCTTTTTTAAGCCAAGCTATATGTTTTTTAATACTTTCTGCCATAAAGCCCCTAGAAGAAGAAAGCCTGTTTTTTTCTTGGCCAATCATGTAAACCAACTGTGCTCTTCTGCGTACGAGAAGATTAATGTGTTTAAGCGTTTCGTCCGGGATCGCTGATATATTAGGCTTTATAGCTTTGCCAAACATAGCTATTATTTTAGCGTCAAGGCAGTCCGTTTTAGCAAGTGTGCCTGTGGCTTTGGCGAAGTCCCTTACTTGGCGCGGATTGACTATAGCGACAGGGATGTCTGAAGAAGCTAAGATAGAAGCGGCATTACTTTCAAAACCGCCAGTAGCTTCAAGGACTACAAGAGCTGGATTAAAAGATTCAATAGTTTCAACCAGCTCGGATAAACCTGTTTCAGTTTGTGAAAACTGAAAGTGTTTATCGTGTTCAAGGATATAAACATCAAGATTTTTTTTGGAAACATCGATGCCTATATGTATTTCACAGTTAGGTTTTGAGTTGGACATAAAGTCCTCCTTTTAATGATATCCGACCTTGTGAAATTCGGGCTTAAAAGCGCCTTGCAACAATTCGGATTAATGGTAATAAGGGATGTGGCGCTCCATGCTGCAATACGGTTTTTTAACCAAGGATAGAACGAGCTACCACATCCTACAACTTAACTATATTTATTATACTTATGTACTAAAATATAACATACAAGGATAGAAACTCGAGAACTTGTGTCCGTAGCAGTCCTTCCGAAAGCCCAGTCCACTCACTCCAACCCAAATTATGGTGAAGCGGACTTACCCTGTCATAAGGAGGCTTTATAAATTATTTGGAGTTTTGGAGGACTTTATATTTAAATTCAATCATTTTTATTTTCAATGTTTTTTAAAAATTCCTTGGCATCAGGAAAAAATTTCTTTACCGTTTCAAAAATCTCTTTCGCTTTATGTTCATCATATATATGAGCTGTTTGGTTTCGCGCTTTATGATAATCAAACCATGCTTCTACATCATCAATAAGCCGGCTTTCAGCCGCCAATCTAAAAAGTTCTTTTCTGCTTAC
>DAOWCC010000036.1 GCA_030639665.1 Elusimicrobiota bacterium
AGCAGTCCGAAAAGAAAATATGAAATGGGGAAAGTAAAACTGATTAGCGCCTGCATAAGCGCGAAAAATCTCCCTTTAATTTCCTGTTTAACAGATTTCTGGAATAAAGAAATAAATTTAACATTGTTTACTCCAAGCGCGAAACCCGCTATAAACAAAAAGACCATATATGTATATTGGTTAATTAAAATTCCCGGAATGAAAAGACAGAAGCCAAGAACGAATAGGCATCTTGAACCCAATTTTATCGTGCTTTTGACAAAATTGAATAATGGCGCTGAAAAAGTTCCCGCCAATATTCCTATCCAAATGCTGGCCTCAAGCATTCCAAAAACCGAAGGACCGGCATGCAAGGTTTTATTGGTATAGAGAGGTAAAATGATAATTATGGGAACTGAAAAGAAATTTATGGCGCCAAAGCCGAAGAGGACTCTTTTTATCAGCGGAATATCTTCCAGTATTTTCCAGCCGGAAACCTGGCCGATGTCTTTTTTATCTTTTAATTTGCAGGCATAGTGAAAATGAATGATAGAATTGATTATTGCCGATAAGAAATAGCTTGTGGCGGTTAAAAGAACAACGCCTTTAACTCCCAATTGGCTTATAAGCATTGCGCCCATCACGGCTCCTGAAAAATTGGCAAGCGACTGGGTTGAAACCTGAAAAGTCACCGCTTTTTCTATTTCTTCAGGATGAACTATTTCCGTAACCGCTCTGTTTAAAGTCGGGTTTATAAAAGCTTGCATAAGCGCTATTGAAATCATCGCCGCGCAGCCGTATGTAAAAGTGAATAAAGATTTATCCAGCATTAGGGTTATCGCGCCTATAATAATGGCTATACCTAAATTGCAGATGGTTAAAACTTTTTTGCTTGAAGTTCTGTCAATGGTTTTTCCGATAATTTTCACCAAAAATATTGCGGGCAGGGCGGACATGACCATGAATATGCCCAGTTCTTTTCCCGAGGGCTGATCTCCCAGAGAAGTGACTATCCACCAGACAATGGCGATTTGAAACATTCTTAAACCGCCTTGGCTCAAAACTTGTCCAAGCCATAAAAACCAGAAATACGGAGTGCTGAATTTAATATTCATAAATTTTCCTGTTTAATAATAAGGTTTGATTGCGGAAATATTATAACAAATAGCCATAAATTAGTAAGCAGAGAGTAGAAATCACCCTTAGGAATCTGCGCAGTCTTTAGACTGAAAGATTCCAAGGACGTTAGCCCCGGGAACAAAGTTACACAGGGGGAAAGCAGTAAACAAAGAATGGCAATCAGAGCATCCTCCTAATTAGTCCTTTCGAAAGCCAGTCCACTCGCTCCAACCCAAATTAAGATACAGCCGACTTACCCTGTTTTATAAGGAAATTCCCGATGAATTTGATATATTATTTCTGGTGAGAACTAGTGAAAAAGTTAAAAACATATGATGAGGAGAAAGAATGGATTGGGAATTAATATTAAAGACTCTTGGTGTTTCAGGTATTTTAGTTGCTGGGGTAATACTTCTTGGCAAGGCTCTAATGGGACATTTATTGTCAAAGGATGTCGAATCTTTTAAAGCAGAACTTAAAATAAGTGCGTTTGAACATGAAATACGTTTCTCAAAATTGCATGATAAAGTAGATTCAACTATTGCTAAACTTTATAAGAAATTGGCCAGAACGACCATTGCATTGGGAAATTATGTTACTGGATATGTTCCAGCGGGTTCTCCATCAGAAACAGAGAGAGCGAAGGCTGTGGTTGATGTACTGAACGAGTTTATTAATTATTATGAGGAGAACAAAATATATTTTAATACGAATGTGTGTGCTAAATTGGAAGAATTCATTTCAAAGAATAAAAAAGTATTTTATGAATTTCAGTATAAAAATGAAACAAATAGGACAAAAGAATGGATAAGAATTGCGGGTGAGTTTGAGAAAGATGTACAAAATGCAAAGTTGATTATAGAAGAAGATTTTCGAAAGATACTTGGTGTAAAAAATAAAGGCGAAACAATAGAACAAAGAGAAAGTGAGCAAAAAATAAAAAAGGATGGGTCTGATTAATGAAAAAAATAATTTTAATAATCTGTGGTAATAAATCATGAG
This sequence comes from Elusimicrobiota bacterium, assembly GCA_030639665.1. Taxonomy (GTDB): domain Bacteria; phylum Elusimicrobiota; class Elusimicrobia; order Elusimicrobiales; family UBA9959; genus JAKLQJ01. Next base: position 2,101 of record DAOWCC010000036.1, read on the forward strand.
CTTTGATTTCATTAAGCATATAGAGACCGATAATCTAGCTCCACTGTCAATAGAAAACAAAGAAAATTATTATTTTGACCTACGTCATATAGAAGATAATATGACTGGTAGAGTTGATGCATTTATAGCTAATGCTTTTATACAAGAAGCTGTTCAATTAATTATAAATGCGATAGCGTTATTTGAACAAGGGTATTTTGACGCTTCGTTTTATTCTTTACGGCAATCATTGGAACTATCAACAGTTATGGTATATTTGATTGATAATAATGAGGATGTAAGAAAAGAAGAATTAAAAAAATGGAAGTCGCAGAGTAAGTTTCCCATGTATCAGCAAATGTTAAAGCTATTAGAGCAGAATGCAACGGTATTTTTTGATATTAAATTAAAATTAGGTTCCTATTTTGATGAGTTAGACAAAATAAAACAAAAGCTTAATAAGTATGTTCACAAACAAGGATTTAGTACTTTTTATGTTTCTAGAAATCGTTGGGGAAATCAGAATAAAGACATGAAATTATTTGTTGCAGAATTTGAAGTTTATTTAGAAAGATGTATTGGTGCAATTGCGATATTTAGATTAGCAATTGATCCTTTGCCAATTTTATTAAATGATGAAAACATATATTCTAGAACTGGAGATTTCATAACTGATGGCTATAGTGATAAGTTTATAGAAAAATATATCGGTACGAAATATATGGATTTATATAAAAAAACGGAAGTTTATCAGGATTCCTATAATTCTATTATTTCAGAAGAATCCAAAAATAAATTTGTGCTTAATGTTGTTAAAAATCAGTTTATTGATAAAGAAAATATTAAAGAAATTTTAAAACAAAAACATTTATTAAGTCGAAACGATTTGATTGCCGTTTTGTTATGCAAATTCTCTAAGGAAATTGCAAAAGTTTATTGTATCTCTGGCTTACATTGGTATTTTTCAACTACAAAAACAAAAAAGAAAAGGTCATCTTATCATAGTAGAGATTTTGAAAATTTTGAAAAAAGTGAACAGAATTATAATCTTAAATATGATGAAGTTTTTATTTCAACACTTAAATTAAACGATGAGTGTTATTTTATAGAACACAATGAAAAATTTACTGAAAATGAGATTAAAGAATTAAAAGAACAAAAACACCTTCTACATTAGTATGAAGAAAATAAATATTTAAAGGGCAACGGTTCTGATTTTTATAGGGAATTTCCTTATAACAAAGGGCAATTCCGCTGTACCATAGTTTGGGTGGGTGGGACATATTATTTAAATAAAGATGAAAGAAAAAGGAATGGCAGTTGTGTTTGCTAAGCATGTCCGTTCGGAAGCCGACTTGGGCTTACTGGAGGCTGAGATACGGAATGGCGCAGTACTAAGCGACCATGGTCATGCGTGTAAATACAACTGACATGACTTTATACTTATGTTAAAACTTTACCATGTTTAGGAGTTTGAGGATATTGGAGAGTTTTTCGAGATTGGGCGGCTTCAAAATATAATCAAAAGCCCCTTCCTTAATAGCCTTGTCGGCAAGGTCCATAGTGTCCGCTCCGCTTATTATTATCACGCAGACATCACTGTTTTTCTCTTTGGCTTTATGCATCGCCTCTAGGCCGGAGAGCCCCCGTATATAAATATCGCTCAGGACTATATCAAATTTTTGGGTTTCAAGAATTTCTCTTGCCGTTTCGCTGTTCTCGGCATAGGTGATTTCAAATTTTGGAAAGTCGGAAAGTATTTTATTTATTCTTTCTATTACATAGCCTTCTTCTTCAATAAATAAAAGCTGTTTTTTTTCAGGTTTGTCTTCAGTCATAAAATTGTTTTTTTGCCGTGTTCTGTTACTGCTCTCTGCTTTCTTATTTCTACTCTCTGTCGTTAATTTACCATTCAATCCATAATGAAGATAATTCAAGTTCGGCGGCAAAAGCCGGATTTTTTTTAGCTAAATCCTTTAGAGTTACAATATCATTAATTGATGTAAGCGGATATTGAACGAGATCTATAATTTGTTCTTCAATGGCAGTATAGTTTTTATCCAGAATGGTTTTTACCATGGGCCTTAAGAGGGAGCCTTTATTTGTTTTTAAAATCTGCGCTATTGTTCCGTTTGAAAGTTCAACTATGGAACCCGGGGGGAAAACCGAAAGGACTTCTATAAGTTTTTTTAAAACCAGAGGATTAAAGCCGGTTGGCCCGTTTTCGATGAAGTTTTTGATAACGCCATGACAGCTTATAGGTTCTCTCCACGGCCTTATATGCGTCATGGCTTCATATGAATCGGCGACTGAAATTATACTTGCCAAAATGTTTGTTTCATTGGATTTAAGTCCTTCGGGATAGCCTGTGCCGTCGTGCCGTTCGTGAATTTGAAAAATTATTTTTTTAATTTTTTCCTTATCGCCATAAATAAAATCTATTATTTTATCCAGTTTTTTGACGCTCAAAAGAGAATGCTTTTGAATAGCGCCGATTTCAGCGGAGTTTAACTTTCGTTCTTTCCTCGCGAGTGAAATGAAATTTGTCATGCCTATATCATGCAGGAGAGCTGAAAGGCCAAGAATCAAAAGTTCTTTTTCTTTGAGATTCATGGCTGTTCCTATAGCCAGTGAAAGCAATGTGGTATTTGCCGTATGAGCGTAAAGATAATTGTCTGCCGTTGAATATTTTATATATTTCAATAAAAAAGGATTGCTTTTTACCATGCTCGCGCATTTAGAGATTTGGTTGTGAGCTTCTTCATAAATATCAATATAGGAGGAATCAATGCCGGAGATTATTTTGCGGCTGAGGGCAATAAGGTCGGAGTAAAGCGCTTTTGCTTGGATATCAAGATTGTTGATTTCTTTTTCCGTATAAGGCTTTTCGGAATCTTGAAGCCGGTTTCTTTTTGTTTTTCCGATATAATTGGATTTAATGTTTTCCATGACTGTTTGTTTTTCTGCAACTGTTGCCTGTGACCTGTGACCTGTGACCTGTGACCTGTGACCTGTGACCTGTGACCTGTGACCTGTGACCCATATTGTATTTAAGTGATGTTACAGAGTTTTGTCATAAATGCGGTATTTTTTATAGGTTTTTCCGCCAGCAAGATCTATTACCTTGTTTACTTTTTCATTATCTTCCAATGTCCACGAAAGTTCAACATAATTCCAATTAAATTCTCTTGCCGATATCATTGCTTGTTCTATCAATAATAATTCAATGCCGCGATTTCTGTATTCTTTTTTTACGCCCATAGCCAGGAATCTTCCTTGCCGTATTTTAAACATTTTCCATAGGAATGGCAGTATATTTAGAGGGGTGAATCTTCCATGAAGGGTTTTAAGCGGGATATTAAAATCCGGAAGCAGAAGCACAAAGCCTATGGGTCTATTGTCTATTTGAACAAAATAAAGATATTCCGGTTTTAAAAGAGGTTTAAGGGCATTTGCCAAATCCGTTATTTCATCATCCTTTATCGGTGTAAAACCCCAGTTTTCATCCCAAGCTTCATTGTAGATCTCTTGAAATACAGCCAGTTCTTTTGAAAGATTTTTTGTGTCGGCTTTTTTTATTTTAATAGATGCGGACTTGTGGATTCTTTTTAATATTTTTTTAAATCTGTCCGTAAACGGTTCTTGAGAATATCTTTTAAAAGCGAGAAGGTCTTTGATTTTTGAAAAACCGGCTTTTTCCAAAAGATTAAGATAATAGGACGGATTATAAGGCATCATTATAACCGGAGGAGAGTCAAAACCTTCTATCAAAATTCCACAGGTTTCATTTGTTGAGGGGTTTACCGGCCCTCGAATATTGGTCGCGCCTTTTTCTTTAAGCCATAGGGATGCTTGCTTGAAAAGTTTTTTCGCGGTTTCTTCATCATCCGCGCAATCAAAAAAACCAAAAAAACCAATATTTTCATTATGGAATTTATTGTAATCGTGATTTAAGATAGCGGCTATGCGGCCTATTGATTGTCCGTCTTTTTCAGCTATAAATAGTTTGCGTTCGGCATGTTGCCAAAAGGGATGTTTTAAATCTAAAAGATGAAGTACATCTTTTTTCAGTTCGCCAACCCAATGGGGATGCCTTTTAAATAATTTATAAGGAACATTTACAAAATCAATTAGATTTTTTTCGGATATTTCAGAAATGAAGGTTTGCATTTAGCCCTTGGCTATTTCTTGCGCGGAAGGATTTTTTATGATTTCTTTGAAACATTCTTCAAAGATATTTAAAGCTTTATCCAGATGTTCGCGCGTATGTGTCGCCGTTACCGCTATTCTGATGAGTGCTCTTGTGGGAGGAACAGCCGGACTTACCACGGGATTGGTAAACAAGCCGGCTTCATAGAGTCGTTTCCATAGGCTGAAAGTTTTTTCATTATCACCGATTATAATTGGAATAATGGGAGTTTCCGTGATTCCCGTATTCATGCCCATTTTTTTAAAGCCTTCCAAAAGATACTTTGAATTATTCCAAAGTTTTTGGATTCTTTCAGGTTCGGCTTCTATTATTTCGATGGCTTTTAAAATGCTGGCAACCGATGAAGCGGGAAGAGCGGCTGAAAATATCATGGATCTTGAAATATGCTGAATATAGCTGATGATGTCTTTATCTCCAACTACAAAACCGCCTACGGAGGCAAAACTTTTTGAGCAGGTGCCGACTATGATATCAACATCATTATGATTGATGCCGAAGTGTTCGCAGGTGCCGCGGCCGGTTTTTCCTATAACGCCGGTGGCATGCGCGTCATCCAGCATTATTCTGGCGCCGTATTTTTTTGATAGTCTGATTATTTCAGGCAGGGGGCAAATATCGCCTTCCATACTGAAAACGCCGTCAACAATAACAAGCTTGCCTTTTTCGGGGCCTATTTCCTTTAAGACCTTTTCAAGGTCTTCGGTGTCATTATGCTTAAATCTTTTTATTTCGCCGTTTGAAAGTTTACAGCCGTCCAATATGCTGGCATGGTCAAGTTTGTCTATAACCGCGACATCGCCTTTGCCCACCAATGATGATATTACGCCAAGATTCATTTGATAGCCTGTGGCATATATAAGAGCGGCTTCTTTCCCTTTGAAAGCGGCCAGTTTTTTCTCAAGTTGAGTATGCAGGATGGTATTGCCGTTTAAAAATCTGGAACCGGTGCAGCCCGAACCAAATTTTTCAATGGCATCAGTGGCGGCCTTTTTCATTCGGGGGTCATTTGCCAGGCCCAGATAATTATTTGAGCCCATCATAATATATTTTTTCCCGTTTACCGTAACTTCAGGAGCTTGCTCGGAGTCAAATTCCTTAAAATAGGGATAAATGCCCGCGTCTTTGAGTTGTTTTACGATGTCGAAGTTTTTACACTTGTTAAAAATATCTTCCATAAATCAAGTACAATTATATTAAATTTGGCTTTGTTTCTTCAATGAGAAATTGCGCCGGCAACTTCTCATTGAAGAAATATTTTCATATTTCCGCGTTTACGAACTTATATTCCTAGGCGCTTGTATGTAGTTTTTTGATAATACCGCTGGTGGACTGTCCTTTTACCAGCTTTATTCGCGCTGTCTTTTTAGCAAACTCAGTTCCCACTATTTTGGAATGTGTATAGTCGGCGCCTTTTACCAAAATATCGGGTTTAATAACTTTTAAAATTTCATACGGCGTATCTTCTTTAAATATTATTACTTTATCCACCATTTCCATTGCCGATAATATGACAGCTCTGTCTTTTTCTTTGTTTATCGGGCGGGCGTTTCCTTTGAGTTTTTTGACTGATGAATCAGCATTTAGCCCTACAATAAGAATATCGCCCAAGTCTTTCGCTTTTTCAAGCAGTGAAATATGTCCGCTGTGAATAATGTCAAAGCAGCCGTTTGTGAAAACGATTTTCTTTTTGGTTTTTTTTACTTCCTTCAGAAACTTTATAAGTTTGCTTAAAGATAATGTTTTTTTCTTATAACTCATACGGCGGTTTTATCTTTTTCAAGGAGTTTTTCCATAAAACCGGTGTCAATATTGCCCGCCGCGAAATCCTCATTATTTACTATTTTTTTCTGAAGGTCTATGGTTGTGTGTATGCCGCTTATAAAGAACTCGTTTAAAGCTCTTTTTGACCTTGCTATGGCTTCTTTTCTTGTCGCGCCCCATATTATGAGTTTTGCCAGCATGCTGTCATAATAAAAGGGAAGATTATAGCCTTGGTAAATATGAGTGTCCACTCTTACCCATTGTCCGCCGGGAACGACGAATTCATTTATTTTACCCGGTGAAGGCGCGAAATTATTATTAACATCTTCGGCATTTATACGGTGTTCAATGGCATGGCCTCTGAAATTTGAAACCTGGCTTTGGCTTACCGATAGTTTTTCTCCGGCGGCTATAAGCACCTGTTCTTTAACCAAATCCGTTGCCGTAATAAATTCGGTTACGGGATGCTCAACCTGTAGACGGGTGTTTACTTCCATGAAGTAGAAATTGCTGTCTTTATCAAGAAGAAATTCCACCGTGCCCACTCCCACATAGTTTGAAGTATTGGCGAGTCTGACAGCCGCGGACATAAGCTGTTCTCTTGTTTTTTTGTTAACCGCCGGTGAAGGAGATTCTTCAAGAAGTTTTTGATGTCTGCGCTGAGTACTGCAGTCCCGCTCGGGGAAAGAAACCACATTTCCCTTGGAGTCTCTTGCAAATTGAATTTCCACATGTCTTGGGTTTTCTATGAATTTTTCAAAATAGACATCTCCATTATTGAAAGCGGCTTTAGCTTCATTGCTGGCCATTTCCACCGCATTGTTTAATTGGGAGGCTTCTCTAACCAGTCTTATTCCCTTGCCTCCGCCTCCGGCCGCGGCTTTGACCATTAAAGGATAACCGATTTTTTTTGCTTCTTGAAGGAAATTTTTAAAAACACATCCATTGGTTCCCGGCGTAATGGGAATTTTGCTCTTAATCGCTATGGCTCGAGCCATAGCTTTATGTCCGAGTTTTTTCATTGACGCGGCATCAGGCCCGATAAAAACTATACCTTCTTTTTTACAGGCTTGAGAGAAATCGGGGTTTTCAGCCAGAAAGCCATAACCCGGATGTATGGCATCAGCTCCCGTCAGTTTGGCCGCGGCTATAACTTGCGGTATGCAGAGATAGCTTTCATTGGATGGAGCGGGCCCTATGCAAACGGCTTCGCTTGCTTCTCTGACATGCAAGGAGGCTCTGTCCGCTTCCGAAAATACGGCCACGGAGTCTATATTCATCTCCTTTAGTGTTCTTATGATTCGCAGAGCTATTTCTCCGCGATTAGCTATTAAAATCTTATTAAAATATTTCATTTTTACCGTCCTTGTTAGTTCTTTAAATTAATTTCCCTCGCTTTCAAGGGAAATACCATGCGACCAAAGGTTTACTTTGAAAATACGCAAAATTTTGGATTCCTTCATTTTTGTCAGGGGATTTATTCTTATCTCTCTCAAGAAAACTCTATATTCAGGTCCCTTGAGATGTATGGCTGACCATTTATCTCTGGGCACAAATCTTCTTTTTCTTTTACCAAGCCGTTTTGCTATATTGGCAATTTCCGTTTTTCTTTGTTCCAATATAGTCGGCATATTCGCTTTAAATCTTGATTTCTGCGCGAAAGCTATAGCCTCTTTTTTTGAAGCTCCCGTTAAATAGCTGAGAAAAGCTTTTAAATCGTTTTGAAAATTCGGCGGGCAGATTGTTTGGGCCATCAAAATATCTTTTAAAGCGTCATTGTATCTTTTGGCTCCCGCGTACGCGTCTGAACGGGTAAGCAGTATCTGGCATTGTTCAAGTTTCGAAGCTGTTTTATTTGAAAGAAGCCGGCGGTATATTTTAAATGCCGGTTCATAATTTTTTGTAAATTTCAAGCTATTTGCGAGTTGAAAGTAATACCATGTTTTTGCCGCTTCATCAAAACCAACGGGATAAAACTCGCTTGTTTCCAGTGTTTTTCTGCAAGATTTGGCGGCTTTTTTATAGAGTCCCAGATTATATTGCGCCGAGCATAAATAACCCATGGTTCTGGGATCCAAAGGATCGATTAAATTTAACTTTTGCGCCAAATAAAGAGCGGTGGAAAAATCCGATTTGGCGAAAGCTTCATCTATGGGTTTAAAAAGATTCCAAATATAAGGCCGCGCCCAAGTGTTTCCCTCTTTGACGAAAGAAAGATAATCGTCCGTCCACGCGCCGCTGCCTTCTTTCAGTTTGTATTTTATAAGCGCCACTTTTTTTTCTGTTTTAAAAACAGTTATTTCTTTAAAGCGCCATTTAGGCCTTTTTGAATAATAATTTTCAGTATTTTGAATATATGTTTCCATGTCGCAAGACGCTTGCGAATTGGATGAAAGCATTTTATAGGCTTCTTCATAGTTTGCTTTTGATAAGTGGCTGAGGTATTGTTTTGTTTTTATTAAAAGTTTTATTTTCGGGATATAAGGGGCGGCTATAAGATACAGGATGGCCAATAAAGTTACGGCTAATCCCGATACAATAATTATGTTCAGCGTATTGCTTTTAACGGCGGCGATTTTTTTGCCCGGCTTATATGGATAGGGGGTTGGTTGGCGATTTAAAGGGCATGCTTTATCCGGTGAAAAATTTACTCTGGCGGTGTTTTCCGCCGCCATATCATCGTTCATGGTGTCGGATATGGATTGTATTTCAAGTTCGGGTTTTTTTTCTTTAGGTTTTTCTATATTGGCTGTGGATTTTTTTTGTTCCGGTTCCGTAATGGCAAGATTATTGCCGCAATGATCACAAAAGTTTTTAAACGGAGAATTTTTAAATCCGCATTCCCCGCAAATCTTGTCAAGATTTGCCGCGCATTTTATGCAGGTATCGGCAATTATATTTGATTCGTATCCGCATTTAGAGCATTTGAGTACGGAGCGTTTGGGCATTGTTTATCCTCCTTCGCCAAGGCTTCCTTCTTCACTGAAGTTTCGAAGGACAAGTCGGAGGGGGTTCGCCTGTATAGTTGTAAGAGTGTTTGGAAACATCAATTTTTTGGCCGAGGGCCTTACCTGGGTTCCAAAAAGAACAGCGGCTGTCCGTATTCCACGGTTTTTCCGTCTTCAATGCATATTATTTTAACAAAGCCGTTTTCTTGAGCTTTCACCGGTTTAAAGTTTTTTCCTATTTCTATTATTCCCATATCCTGGCCTTTTTTAATTTCGGCTCCTTCTTTAACAAGACAGGATTTTCCTCTTATGGCAAATCTGAAAATGCCTATGGACGGAGAGTTGACGGGAACTAATGATGAATGGGTTGAGACATTGCAAGCCTGAGGCTGGGCGCTGTTTACTTTGAGACTAAATTTGTTTGAGCCTTTTTTCCAGACCACTTCGTTTAAGTCGGTTGTTTCCATCCATTTGGTTATTTTTCCTAAAGTTTTAACATTCATAATATATCCTCCAATAACTACTAGAAATCAGAAGTCAGAGATCAGAAATCAGATACAACATAAGAATATATTCTGTTTGAGCTTCTTACTAAATTGCTGTATCTCTGCAAGATCACTGTTTAGCACTACTATGTTTTTTGCTTCAAAGTTTTTACTGCTCTCTACTTACTGCTTGCTGATTACTAAAAAAAGCTTAGCTTTTTTCTATAATCCCGCTTGTGAGGGATTAAAAGGTTTTGGCAATAGTTTTGCCGCTGTCGTATATGTGATTTTCTCTTTCTTTTCCAAGGGATGCCAATCCACAAAAATAATTTCAGTGTCTTTTAAAGCAAATTCAATTATTACTTGTCTGCAGGCGCCGCAGGGCTTGGCCGATTTGGCGACAATAGCCATGGCTCGCAATTTTTTTTCGCCATGAACTATGGCATTGAAAATAGCCGTTCTTTCCGCGCAGCACGAAAGTCCGAAAGAGGCGTTTTCAATATTACAGCCGGTATAAATCTTGCCGCTTTCCATAAGAGCCGCCGCTCCCACCGGATAGCGGGAATAAGGGCAATAAGCTTTTTTCTGAGCGATTTTGGCCGCGTTTATGAGTTTTTTTCTAATATCCTGCAGCCAGTTTTTTCTTTTGACAACTTTTATTTTCCGGTTTCTTTTTTTCACTCAGCCTCTTTTGTTTTTGCCTGTCGCATCCTCTTATCCTTTTTATGGCGGATTAAGGGGAGATAATATTCAATCTTATCTCTTATTCAATTATAAGTTTAAGCTTATTGTAAAGTTTCGCGGGAATATCCTTTCTTGCTGTTAGCACGGAGCCTTTTGTAAAGTCGCGACAGGAACCGGAACATTTTATTTTTGCCAGTTGAGGGATAACTTTAGCCAAAAGCTTTTTCATGTTTTCAACATTGAGACGGACAGTGCGGGTAACTTTTTCCTGGTCAACCTCTTCGCCTTCTTTCCAGCAGTCATAATCAGTGACAAGCGAAACGGGAGCGTAGCAGAATCCCGCTTCTCTGGCAAGCTTGGCTTCGGTGGCCAGTGTCATTCCTATAATGGAATAACCCATTTTTCTGTGATAGTGGGATTCGGCTTTGGTTGAAAAGCCGGGACCTTCCATACAAACATAGGTGCCGCCAAAATGAGATTTGATTTTTAGTTTTTTGCTTTCCTTATACATCATTTTTGATATGGCTTTGCAGAACGGCTCCGCCATTGGAACATGTCCGACTATTCCATCACCGAAAAATGTTGAAGGTCTGTGTCTTGTTTCATCCACAAATTGATCGGGAAATACAAAATGAGTTGGGGGAAGGCTTTGTTTGAGCGAGCCTACCGCGCTTGCTGAAATGATTGTTTTTACGCCTATTGATTTTAATGCCCAGAGATTGGCTTTTTGAGGTATTTCGGTAGGCAGTATGGCATGTTTTTTGCCGTGTCTTGGCAAGAAGGCGCATTTTGTGCCTGAAATTGAGCCCACCACTATGGCATCAGAAGGATTACCAAAAGGGGTTTTTATTTTTATTTCTTTTTTATTGGTAAATTCCTTTATTTCATAAAGTCCGCTGCCGCCTATAATGGCTATTTCCGCCAATTTCTTTCCCGCCATAGTAATCTCCTTTGAGCACGATTGAATCTATATACTTATATTATATTAAATAATAAGCGTTGAAAACGGTTTTAAGGCTCTGAAAAAGAATTAATTTGCCATTTGGCTGGCTAATTTTTAGCGAAACAAGGAACGAAGAGCGAGCATAGTCTTGCGGTCTGTGAGTGATAAGTGACGCAGTTGTAGCCAAAGATTAGCCAAGCCCCCTATGGGGGAAGCGCCTCTTTTGTTAATTTCTTCGTTGCTCTTCATTCACAGGCAACAAGCCTTCTTATTCATCGCGCCTTGAAATCAAATTAAAGCTGAGCTTCCAAATGTCAAGGTAATTCTTTTTCAGAGCCTAAGTCTTTTTAAATCTCAAATCCCGGATAAATGGGAAAATTAGAGCAAAGCTGTTTAACTTTTTCAGCTATGGACTTAAGAAAGCCTTCTTCTTCATGATGATTTATGGCATCATCTATATATTCCGCTATGATTGCCATGTCCGCTTCTTTCATGCCTCTGGTTGTAAGAGCCGGAGCGCCTATTCTGATGCCGCTTGTTACAAAAGGTTTTTGCGGATCAAAAGGGATGGTGTTTTTATTAACCGTTATGCCGGCTTGATCCAAAGCCTTTTCAGCGGCTTTTCCCGTTATATTCTTAGGTCTCAAATCAACTGAAAGCATATGACAGTCCGTTCCGCCGGATACTATTCTATAGCCTCTGACGGTTAATTCTTTGGCCAGAGCTCTGGCATTTTTAAGAACTTGCTCTTGATAAGTTTTGAATTCAGGTTTTAAGGCTTCTCCGAAACAAATGGCTTTAGCCGCTATGGTATGCATTAACGGTCCGCCTTGATTGCCGGGGAAATTATTTCTGTTTATAATTTTGGCGTGTTTTTCTTTGCAAAGTATTAAGCCGCCTCTTGGGCCGCGCAATGTTTTATGCGTTGTTGAGGTTATCGCGTCGGCATATTCTATGGGAGAAGG
>DAOWCC010000269.1 GCA_030639665.1 Elusimicrobiota bacterium
CACTTCTGTGAATAAAAAAGGAAAAAAAGTTATAAATTTGGATATTGCCAAAGAGTCAATTCAAAAGCGCGCTTTAAAATATGATAAAAGTTCGGATGAACATTATGATCATGCTTCAGCTTTTATTAAATCCATGCGCGGCTCAGATCCTGATGCCGCGGTTTTTTGGCTCGCCAAAATGCTTAAGGCGGGAGAAAATCCTCTTTTTATAGCAAGACGCATACTTATATGCGCCAGCGAGGATGTAGGTATAGCGAATCCCATGGCTTTAATGGTGGCGCAAAGCGCTTTTTATTCGGCGGATGTCTTGGGAATGCCGGAAGCCAGAATTCCACTGGCTGAGGCGGCCATTTATGTGGCGGTGTCGCCAAAATCAAACGCTTCCTATATGGCGATAAATGCCGCCATGGAAGAAGTTGAAAACGGACCCTTGCGCGAGGTTCCGCTTCATTTAAAAGACGCGACAGGCGACGGAAAAGAATTCGGTCATGGTAAGGATTATAAATATCCTCATGATTTCAAAAATCATTATATAAGCCAAGAATATATGCCGAAGTTTAAAAAATTTTATGAGCCTTCAATGGAAGGTTTTGAGTCCAAGATTGTTGAAAGGATGAAAAAACTTAAAAAATGAATACCGAAAACAAAATCCTAACTGTAAGCGAAATTAATAAAACCATAAAATATTTGCTGGAAGAAACTATCGGTGAGATATGGATTGAAGGGGAAATTTCAGGTTTTACAATATCCTCGCTCGGTCATGTCTATTTCGACCTTAAAGATTCCAAGTCTGTTATTTCCTGCGTTATGTTCAGAGGTTACGCGGCTTATTTAAGATTTAAACCCGAAAACGGTTTGCTTGTTAAAGTCCGGGCCTTGATAACAACCTATGCCAAACAAAGCAAATACCAATTGAATATAAAAGAAATCATTCCCGGAAATATAGGTCCTCTTCAGCTTGCTTTTGAGCAATTAAAGAAAAAGCTGAAGGAAGAAGGTTTGTTTGATGAAGCAATAAAAAAGCCTTTGCCTAAATTGCCAAAAAAAATAGCTCTCGTAACTTCACTGCATGGCGCGGCCATTCAAGATATGCTGTCGATTTTAAAGCGGAGATATTCCAATCTCCATATAATAATAGCCCCTGTAAAAGTTCAGGGCGACGGAGCTAAAAATGAAATAGCCGATGCCATCAAAACGCTTAATGAAAATTTTCCCGACATTGACGCTATGCTTGTTGGAAGAGGCGGCGGTTCCATGGAAGACTTATGGGCTTTTAATGAGGAGCCTGTGGCGCGAGCCATAGCCGAGTCCAAGATTTGCGTTATTTCCTGCGTGGGCCATGAGACTGATTTTACAATAGCTGATTTTGTCAGTGATTTAAGAGCCCCCACTCCGTCAGCCGCGGCTGAGCTTGTGGTTGAAAATAAAGAAGAGCTGGAAAAATATCTCAGGCAATTGGATAGAAGGCTTATTCAAAGCCTTAAAATTCTTTACGCGAATTTAAAAGGCAGATTTTTAAGGCTCGCCGGCAATAGAATTTTTAAAAATCCTCAAAACCTTATAAATAATCTTATTCAGAAATTTGACGGCTTGAATGAAGATATGATTCGCGCGGCGGATTATAAAATTAAGGATGTTTCGGATAATTTAAAATTTAAAATTGGAAAACTTAATGCTTTAAGCCGCTTGTTTTCTCTTA
>DAOWCC010000263.1 GCA_030639665.1 Elusimicrobiota bacterium
AATTTCAATGTTTAAAAGCAACCACGAAAGCGCGAAAATTGGGAAGACACGAAAAACAGCGAAACAAATTAAAATATATTTCGTGCTTTCAGTCTTTCGTGCCTTCGTGGTAGTGTTTCATAAAGAGTTCCGCCGGAATGGAGGCTAATTTAAGGGTTTTATGAAATTTATAGACGCTTCAACCATAATCAAAATAAAATCTTTCAAAAATAGAAATTTTACGCGTCAGTTTTCGGGTGTATTGGAGGGAGGACATTTGTCCGATACTTCAAGCGCTCAAAGCCAGGAATTTACCGAATATAAACAATATGTTCCCGGTAATGACACAAGATTTATCGATTGGAAGGTTTATGCAAAAAAAGAAAAACTTTTTATTAAAAGATATCTTCAGGAAAAAGCTCTAAAGCATAATTTTATTATTGACGCGTCGGGATCAATGGCTTTTAAGGGCGCGAACTCTTCTTTAAGTAAATGGAAATATTCAGCCCGGCTTTTGATGGCCTTTGCTTGCCATACTTTAATCAAGAATGACCCTTGTTCTCTATGGGGCCTTTCAAGCGTAAATAATGAAAAAACGGAATTTTCAAATCATCTTCATCAGCTTATCGCTTTTGATAATCTGCTTTCGGAAATAAAGCCTCAAGGCATTTCCCTTCCCCCCTCGAAACTCAAGAATTATTTGCGCGGTCTTGATAATAATTCGGCGATAGTTCTTTTCTCAGATTTAATGCTGGATTATCCTCAGCTTGATGAAGTGATAAGATTGATGACAAGCAAGAAAATTAAGATAACGGTGTTTCATATTATCGACGCGTTAGAAAAAGAATTGCCGTGGCGCGGACAGATTAGCGTTAAAGACATGGAGACTTTAAAAGAGATATCATTAAGCGGTGAAAGCATAAGGCGGGAATATAAAAAAGAATTTGATAAATGGCTTATGTATTGCCGGAAATCTTTTTCAGTCAAGAAAATTCCTTATTTTTGCTGTTACAGCGATATGCCTCTCGAGAAAGCGATTGAAAAGTATATACTGAGTTAGCTAGACAGCGCGACGGCTCGACAGCGAGACAGCAAACAGAAATATTGTGTTTTATAAGAGAAAAAACGAAATGTAGCCGCGGAATTACCATTCCGTTTTGTAGTTGCAGCCTCTTAGGCTGCTTTAAAATAGTGTTAAGGTCAGAGGCAAGAAGTCAGAAAAACAATTATGTATTTTATTAATTCCACATTTTTATTTTTTCTTCCTTTGGTGATTGTTCCGTTTATAATCCATTTTCTTTTTTTTAAAAAACAAAAGATAGAATTCTTCAGTTCATTATTTTTAATAAAAAGGGCTTATTTAAAAAACCGCAATCTCACGCGTTTTAAAAAATATCTGATTTTTTTATTGAGATTCCTAATCGTGTTTTTGCTTGTGGCGGCATTTGCCAAACCCGTTATAAAAACAAATAAATTCATTTCAAGCGCGGCGCTTGGAGCAAGCGGCGGGGAAAGCGTCAAACTGTTGATTTTAGTAGACAGGTCATATTCAATGAGATATTTATCTTCCGGTAAAACGGTTTATCGCGCGAGCGCCGGAGCGGCCTTGAAAATACTTAAAAGTCTCGGAGAAAACGATAAGGCCGCGGTGGCTTTTTTCTCGGAAGAAATGGAAACAAAGCATATACATTGGACTGATGATTTTTCCTCGCTTGAAAATATAATCAAGGCTTCAAAGCCGGGATTTAAGGGAACGGATTATACCGCCGCCTTGGAGAAAGCTTATGAGTGTTTTTCAAAAGAAAACGGCGGAAAAAAAGTTATTCTGATTGTCGGTGATTTGGCCCTGCATGGTTTTAAAAATCCTTCATGGAAACCGGAAGAAATTCCTTCTTATAACAAAGATATAATCGTGCTTGGCGCTTATTTTACAAAAGAGCGAAGAAACGGTTA
>DAOWCC010000028.1 GCA_030639665.1 Elusimicrobiota bacterium
TATAGAAAACTCTTTTCCTTCTTTTGAATATGAAGATGTAATGCTCAAATACGGCAATGATAAACCGGACTTAAGATTTGACCTTGAAGCGCGCGATTGCTCGGATATATTCAAAGACTCTTCCTTTAAAGTGTTCAAAGAATCGCTGACTTCAGGTGGAGTTATAAGAGGAATTAAAGGCGAAAAAGGCGGGGATTTCTCAAGAGGCGAGATAGATAAATTAACCGATCTTGTAAAAAAGAACGGAGCGAAAGGACTGATTTGGCTTAAGTACAAAAATGATAAATTTGAATCACCGATATTGAAATTCTTAAACGACGAAGAAATGTCCAATCTCCAAAAAAGATTTGATTTGGCAAACGGAGATATTCTGCTTATTGCCACGGATAAACCTGAAAACATAGCCCATTATATGGGCGTCTTAAGAAATGAACTTATAAAAAAGCTCAAATTAAAACCATCCAAAAAATGGGCTTTTCTCTGGGTCAGGCATTTCCCTTTGCTTGAATGGAAACCCGATGAAAACCGCTATGACGCCACCCACAACCCCTTTACCGCACCCATGCCCGGCGAAATAGACAAACTTGAAAGCGACCCCGGCAATATCAAATCCTGCCAATATGATCTTGTTTTAAACGGCACGGAACTGGGCTCTGGCTCTATAAGAAATCATAATCGCGAAATGCAGGAAAAAATATTTTCACTTATGAAATATGACAAAGAAGAAGTGGAAAATCGCTTCGGCATGCTCATGAACGCTTTGAATTTCGGCGCTCCTCCTCACGGTGGAATAGGAATAGGTTTTGACAGATTAATAGGCATAATGTGCAACGCGGATTCCATAAGAGATGTTATAGCCTTTCCAAAAACAACCAGCGGCATATGCCCTTTAACCGACGCGCCCTCTCAATTGGATGAGAATCAATTAAAGGAACTGCATCTTAAAATAAGCGGCAAACCACAAGAAGTATTATAAACTCTCTCTAAGATATGAAATTTCCTCAATGGATTATAGATGAAGTAAGAAAGAACAAAAAAGATCTTCGCCGTTTAAATTCATTAAATACCGTTAAAGACATAAAACAATTCAATCTCCACACCGTTTGTGATGAAGCCTTATGCCCCAATAAAGGCAAATGCTTTTTAGACGGCGCGGCGACTTTTTTAATTCTCGGCGACAGATGCACGAGAAAATGCAAGTTTTGTGCGGTGGAAAAGATAAAAAAACCTTTGCCTTTAAATATTTCCGAAGCAAAAGATATTGCCGTTCTTTCAAAAAAATGGAATTTAAAATATGTGGTTTTCACTTCTCCCACCCGCGATGATTTAAGCGACGGAGGAGCGGCGCAATTCGCTCAAACCATTCTTGAAATCAAAAAAATATCGCCGAAAATAAAAACGGAACCTCTTATTCCCGATTTCGGAGGAAATATTAAATCCCTTGAGACGGTTTTAAACGCGAATCCCAATGTCTTGGCGCATAATATTGAAACCGTTCCTTCTTTATATGAGCGCATCAGAATAGGGTCAAATTATAAACGGTCATTGGAAATTATAAAAAACTCAAAAAAAATTAAACCTTCCGTACTGACAAAATCGGGGCTTATGCTGGGGCTGGGGGAAACTGAAAAAGAATTGGAAAAAACCTTCGCCGATTTATTGGACCATAGTTGCGAACTTTTGACATTGGGACAATATATAGCTCCCTCAAAAAATCATTATCCGGTAAAAAAATATCTTCATCCCGATAAATTTCTGAAACTTAAAAAAAAGGCGGAAAAGATGGGCTTTAAGGCCGTCCTCTCGGGACCTTTGGTTAGAAGCTCTTATAGAGCCGATTATTTATATGAAACGGCTATCGGCGCTAAAGCCGCCGAAGTTTCAGACAATAGACGACAGGGAAAAGGTTAGGGGCAGAGTTAAAAAAACGACAAAAAGTAAAACAATCATGGATATAGAGAATAAAGATAATTTACCGCAAAAATGGTTCAGGGAAGGCTGGAATACTTATTTGGACTATTTTCTTGAAATAGTTCCAGTACTTCTAATTTTTAAAGCGCTCACTTTCGGCATACCTCTTTTAATTTGGAAGTTTTCTCAAAAGCAATGGGCCGCGTATCCTTATATGCTTTTGATAGCGGTTCCGCTTGAAATTGGATTGAATCTTTACTTCATAAAATTGGCTCGAAATGAAAAAGCTTCATTAGGTGATATTTTCAAAGGATTTGAAATATATAAAAACGCCATTTTAGTATCCGTAATATACGGTCTTATGGTTATGGGAGGAACCCTTTTACTGATTATACCGGGGATAATTATCGCCATCATCTATGCTTTCAGCGTCTATGCCGTCATAGATAAAAAAATTAGCATAATGGAATCTTTCAAATACAGCGCCCAAATAACTTCAAATTACCGCTTTAAAATTCTCTCCATTTTCTTAATGACAATAAGTGTTCATTTATTAACGCCCGGCATTATTAAATTTGAAATGGGGAAAACGATTTATCAGCTAAATTTCACCTTATCGGCGATAATAGGCTATGCATTGATAACTCTAATTTTTATCCCATGGCTTAAAATGAGTTTGGCCAAAGCCTATGTTTTTTTGTCAAACCCTAACAAACAAATCCAAGAACAGGCTCCCGGCAATTAGCCGTTCCCAATAAGCGGAGCATATAGCTTCTTAAGATATTTTCCAAATATAGCTTAATCTCCTTACTTTAAAATAAGGAACCATATTTATCAAACGGGAAAAATTTGGGATTTGAAGTTTGTATATTATTTGGGATTTGTTGTTTGGGATTTGAGTTTTTCCAGCCTCTGACTGGACTAGGTCTTTTAGCCGATTTTATAAGCCCACAATACCCATGCTTGCAAATATGAAATATGTATAATATTATCAAGGAATTAGAGATACCTTGCATTATTTCCGGGAGGATGTGAATGAAAATTTTAATATTAGCGATTACTCCGCTGCTTTTCTCTTATGTGAATGCCGAAGACTTAAACTTTAATACGACTAAGCTTAATGATATAAAAGCCATTCAAGTGGATAAATTGGAAATTGAAATTCCCATACCGACAAAAAAACTGATTGTGCAAGAAAACCATGATTATATTTCAGGCGAAATAAAAGAATTCCATTTACTGGCACAAACCGCAAAAAAATTAATTTATACTCACGCCGACACTGAAAAAAAATTCAAAGATTTCCTTACAAAGTGGACGCCTATATTAAATAAAGCGGGATTAAAACCCACGAAAACGGAATATAAACATACCTTGGGCTTTCAGCACTATGATTCGGATGAGGGTTATGTTTTAAGAGACTTTTGGGCCGATAAACTTAATTATGACGCCTTGGCTTCATCAGAGATTTACAAACTTCAACATGAACTTATAACAAGCCTCAAAAAAAACAATATGCCCACAATAGCCGCCTTCAGAATCAACAATGATTATGTCCGGCCTACTTTCAAACTTTATTATCGAACAAAATACAATGAAAATCCCGACCATGAAATCCGACTAAGGCTTCTTAAAAAAGGCAATGATATTGACTATGCTATACTTGAAAAAGCGGGAGTCAATATAATCAGAAAAGACAGAACCTTTTCCATGGTTTATATCGGAAAGGAATTGGGTTTTGTAACTCGCTTTGGTAAAAGCGCCGAAGCTATAAAAATAAAAATTGAGGAATATAAGAAATTTCTGAAAGAAAATGACAAAGAGTTCCTAGGTTCAAAAATTATTGAATTTGACGAACCTGTTTATGAATATACTCATGCCGTGAACCTATATTTCTATCAATAAGATTGGATATAGATTTTAAAACTAAAAAAGGCGACTATTAACAGTCGCCTTTTTTTATATACCCTTTCTTAGTTCACAAATAACCGCTTAAAACTCGGCATAGCCGGGAACTCTGGGAAAAGCCGTTACATCTCTTATATTGCTGATACCGGTAATAAGCATCATCATTCTTTCAAAACCCAAGCCAAAACCCGCGTGAGGAACGGAACCGAATCTTCTTAAATCCAAAAACCAATAATAATCTTCTTTGCTGATGCGAAAATCGCTCATTCTTTGCTCAAGAATTTCAAGCCTGTTTTCTCTTTCGCTTCCGCCTATCAATTCGCCTATTCTGGGAACCAATAAATCCATGCCTTTAACGGTTTTACCGTCATCATTAAGCTTCATATAAAAAGCGGCCGAATCTTTGGGTTTATTATAAAGTATGGCGGGTTTTTTAAAATATTGTTCAACAAGACATCTCTCATGCTCGCTGCCAAGATCCACGCCCCATGAAACCTTATTTTCAAATTTATCATTATCTTTTTCAAGCAATTTAACCGCTTCATCATAAGAGATATGCTCGTATTTATTTTCCATAACATTTTTCAATGTTTCCAAAAGAGATTTATCCACGAATTTGGCGAATAAATCCAAATCGTCGCTGCAATGCTCAATAACATGTTTAGTAATATTCTTAACAAAATCCTCGGCAAGCTCCATATCCTCTTTAAGTTCACAAAAAGCCATTTCCGGCTCTACCATCCAAATCTCGGAACAATGACGATAGGTATTTGAATTTTCCGCTCTAAAGGTGGGTCCGAATGTATAAATTTTACCCAAAGCAAGAGCCAAGGCTTCTCCCTCAAGCTGGCCTGAAACCGTTAAGGCGGTTTTTTGACCGAAAATATCTTTTGAAAAATCCACCTTTCCGTCTTTGGTTAAAGGAAGCTTATCCATATCCAGAGCGGATACGGAAAACATTTCTCCCGCGCCTTCGCAATCGGAAGTGGTTATTATGGGCGTATGAACATAGAAAAAACCCTTATTTCTAAAATAGTTATGAATGGCAAATGAAAGTTCCGCTCTTATTCTGAGCATGGAAGCGTATTTATTTGTTCTCGGGCGCAAGTGAGCGACAGTGCGCAAAAACTCGTCTGAAGCTCTCTTTTTTTGAATGGGATATTGTTCAGGATTGCATTCGCCTAAAATTTCAATTTCTTTTGCCTGCAATTCGCATTTTTGATTCGCGTTATTGGGAGATTCAACCAAATCACCGATAATTTTTACTGAAACTCCGGTATTTAGCTTTTCAAAAAAATCCGATAATTTTTTGTCATTATTGTCAAAAATAATTTGAAGACCTTTTCTTAAGGAACCGTCATTAAGCTCCGCGAATGAAACCGCCTTGGAACTGCGAAATGTTTTAATCCAACCTTTAACCGTGATATCTTGTTGAGGTAATTCTAAACCAAAAATTTCCTTTATGCTTTTCATGATTTTTCTTTTTTCTTTTTTGCTTTCGCTCTGTTTTTCTCTTTTATTTTCTGCGCTTTATATTCTTCCAATAATTCCTTTGAAAGTTTGGACACGCTTACAAGTTCGATTTTACATGTTTTATCTTCAGCTGAATGTTTTTCCAAAATATAACCAATGCCGGGAGCATAATATCTCTCTGACTTTCCTGAATCTCCGCCGGATAATTGCGTAACCACTTTCATACATTTTTCAAATTTACCAGCTTTAACGGAAACTTTTTCTGAAAGAGATGTGATTTCACTGGCGTCCGGAGATTCATCCCATTTTATTCCGGCTTTTACCGGCAGAGGAAATTCTTTTCTGCCGCCAATTATAACCCCGTTGGCCGTTGTTACCCATTTCTTGTTCTTTGTAATGGTATAACCATCAACGGTAGTATCCCGCAAAGTAAAAGTCATTTTAGCTTGAGCCGTGGTGGAACCGACTTTTTTAGAAACTTGAAAAAGATCAATATAAATTTTAGCCTTTCCTTCAAATTCCGTACTTTCAAGTAAATATTCAAGCCTTGTATTATCCTTTAATGGAAAATAATCTGCCATAATAAATCTCCTGTACTATCTATAAACATCTAAAAACTAAATTTGACGCGCCATGCGATCATGGTGTTTGATGGAGGGTTCACACCTACATGTACCCTTGTTGTGGTACATGGTGGACCTGAGGGGGAACGCCTGTGGCGCCTATGGCGCCAAACCCCAGGTCGAACGCTGAGCTTCGCTCACTTAAACGGCGTTCGCCTATCCTTATGCTGAGAGTGGACTACGCTATCGTGTCGTGTGTTGGTAGGACACCCATCAGTTATCAAGCTCAGGGGTTTAATCCCTTCCTTTAAAAAAAATGGACCTGAGGGGGATCGAACCCCTGACCTCCTGCATGCCATGCAGGCACTCTCCCAGCTGAGCTACAGGCCCATACTTTAAATTTTAAATATATCTTCAAAGAACAATTTTACAACCCACTTTTGAGCGTTGACTGGCTGTGAGGTGTCCACAGAAGTCCTTTGATAGCCCAGTCCAATCTTCCCAGCTGAGCTACAGGCCCACAAATCTTTTTTTGCTTCTGTGTTATTATATTTTACCTTTTTTTGCCGCCGCTTTAATTCTTTTAATAGCTTTTTTATGTTCCTTAAAACTAATATTGAAAACATGTTTTCCGTCTTTCCTTTCAGCAACAAAATAAAGAGCGTTAATCTTCGCCGGAAAAAACACCGAGCGAACAGACTCATAACCGGAATTACATATGGGCCCCGGAGGAATACCTCTGGAAACATAAGTATTATACGGAGACTTCGTTCTCAAATCTTTATAAGTAAGACCTTGTTTCCAATATCCCAGAGCATACTGTACAGTCGGATCAGCCTCAAGCTTCATTCTTTTCTTTATCCTATTAAGATAAACAGCCGCAATCAACGGCCTTTCGGAAGATACAACCGCTTCCCTCTCAACTATGGACGCGATGACCAAAACTTTTCTTTCGTCCAAACCCTTGGGAAATCCATTCTTAAATAAAGGTCTTATCTTTCTGTCAAACTCCGATTTTAGCATATTGATGATTTGGAGCGTTTTACTCTTTTTCTTAAAAAAATAAGTTGAGGGAAATAAATAGCCTTCTAAATTTTCCTTTTTAACGATACTGATAAATTCACCCTTATCTTCAATAATACCGCGTTTATATAATCTTTCGGCTATTTGCTCCATGCGCCAGCCTTCGGGAATTACAATTTTAACATCCTCAATATGCTTTGTATTTATTAAAACCCATAAAACTTCTTCCGCGGATGTATGTTTTTTAAACTCATACTCTCCCGGCATTATTTTTTTTCCCGTATTACTTAATTTCACCAAAACCTTAAACCAAAGGGAACTGATAATCACACCTTTCTTTTTCAACACATGCGCCACTTGTCCGGCGGAACTTCCCTTTTCTATTTTAAGATTAACCGTTTCACCTTGCCAAAAAAAATAAACACTTAGAAAAATAATAAATCCAAAAGCGATAGTTAAAACTTTTTTAATCATAATTATATTAATTCCACTTTGAACACTGACTTATAAAGAGGACCCTTTGAACTCAAAATACTTTCAACCAATTCTATATTCGAAACTTTGAAACTCAAATTTCCATCAATTAATTTCAAGGCTTGGCCGAAAACTTTATTAATACTCGCGCTATTTATTTTTTCACCGCGCGCCCGGCCCAATGTTATATGCGAAGAAAACTTATTCTTAAAAATAAAATCTTCGCTTACCAAACCGTCTCTTAATTCTTGGGCAACTTCCTCAAGTTTTCCGGCGCCTTTATTTATTCCAAGCCAAATAATTCTCGGTTTGCCTTTAAGGGGGAAACAGCCTATGTTTCCGGCGGATATGGAAAATTTCTCAAACTCATTCGCCTTCATTTTTTTAATAACAGCTTCACATTTATCAGGCGAAACATCTCCAAGAAAGGCATAGGTAATATGCAAATTTTCAGGATTTACCCATTTTATTCCATTGCCAAGTTCTTTTTTTAAATATTCTCTCGCGCTCGTCAATTCATCTGTAAAATCATGAGTCAGCTTTGTGGCTATGAACACTCTCATTACTATCAAAAATCATGCTTGCGTTTTTTTCTCTTTGGGCGAATCAAATCCAACTTCTTTTTTAATTTTCTTTCTTTAATCTTTTTTCTCAAGCCTTTACGAATAAGATTCCTTTTTATAATCTTTTTCCTTAATTTGTCCTTTCCTCTTTCGCTTAAGGGTTTCCACTTTTTTCTTAAATTTTTAATCCTTTTTCTGACCTTTAAAAGCTTTGATTTGTGAAAAGCCATTCTGCGAAGCTTGGCCTTTTTCATTCTTCTTATTTTAGGGCCAAGAAAAAGCTCGGTGTTTTTTCCTATTATCGTTTCATAATCGCCATACTTCTCAACATTTGAATGTGTCGGCCTGACTCCCACTTTGCCTTCATCAAATACCGCAACACCCGTCTCATCTTTGAAAGAAGAATATTCAACGGCAAATTCCGTTCCTCTTATGGCGCAAACCGCCGTGGGAGTTTTAACTTTAAATTTAAAAGCCTTATCCAAAAAATGATTAATTTTAGCCACCAAACTGCCTTTTATAAGATTTAAAACGGAATCATTTTTTTCAATGGATGACAATTCAATCTCAGTATTTCCTTCTATCCTCACAATACCTTTATTATCAAAACTTAAAACAACATTGGCGCCCGGATCCGTTTTAATAATATCGTCGTATTCCAAAGGCAAACCTTTTTCTATTTTAGACCAATGTCTCGCTTCATCGGATTTAACATAAGCTTTTCCATAAACCGAATTTACTCTTACATCCCAGTTCTCTTCCATTTTATGCTGATATTTCTGAGATTTAAGACTCGTATTTATGATGCCCTCATAATCTCGATCAAGCTGCGCGAAAACATTACCTTGAGCGAATAAAACCAAAATACTTATATAAAAAAATAACCTCATAATTTAGACCCCCTAAACCTTTAACTTCCTAAAATGGCGTCTTCCAACCTGCAAAACGCAATTCTTAGGTTCAAAAACAAAATCTTCTTTTATTTTTTCATTATCAATCTTTACCGCACCTTGGCTTATAAGCCGCCGCGCCTCATTTTTTCCTTTGCATATGCCCGCGGCGACGATGATATTTACCATCTTCTCAGGACCGGAAACGATAAATTCTCGCATATCTTCCGGCATTTCTTTCTTTGAAAAAACTTTTTCAAAATTTTCTATAGAGCTTTCAGCTTCGCTTCTGCCATGATATTTTTCCACTATGATAGAGGCCAATTTTTTCTTCGCCTTCATCGGATGCAAAGCTTTAATTTCCTCGAGGTTCTCATTCGTCAAAATTTTATAATAATCATACATCAACTCATCTGAAATCGACATAGCCTTGCCAAACATATCCGCCGCCACATCGCAAAGACCTATATAATTACCGTAGGATTTCGACATTTTCTTAACTCCGTCCGTTCCGATAAGAAGCGGCATTGTCATAACCGTTTGAGGAGTTTGAGAATATATTTTTTGAACGGCTCTTCCGACAAGCAGATTAAAAATCTGATCGCTTCCGCCAAGTTCAATATCGGCTTTAACAGCCACAGAATCATAACCCTGAAAAACAGGATAGAGAATTTCAAGAAGGCTTACGGGACTTTGCGCATCCAAACGGCTTTTAAAATCTTCCCGTTCAAGAAGGCGGGATATTGTCATATTTTTAGACACATTAATAAATTCGGGCCCCGCCATAAATTTTTTCAGCCATTCGCTGTTATATCTTATCTCGGTGCGGGATTTATCAAGAACCTTAAAAGCTTGCTCCGTATATGTTTTGGCATTTTTCTTGACAATATCATCGGTTAATACGGGCCTTGTTGAATCTCTTCCCGAAGGGTCTCCCACTTGCGCGGTAAAGTCGCCAATAATTAAAACCGCCGTATGGCCCATATCCTGAAACCGGCGCAATTTCTCCAAAACAACGCTATGGCCCAAATGAAGATCACAGCTGGTGGGATCCACGCCAAGTTTAACTCTAAGTTTCTCGCCCAAAGAAAGCTTTTCTTTAAGCTCCGCTTCTCCTATCATTTCAATGGCGTTTTTCTTCATTTGTATTATATCTTTCTCAATATTCATATCAGGTTATATTTTATATTTTTTAGGGTGTTATAACTACCTAAAGGTCTGCTAAAAAGCCGGCAGACCATTGATTGCGACGACAATAGAACGATTACAAAGATAGGACTCCGACGAAAAATCACTGTAATCTCTATATAATCGCTGTAATCAGGTTCACTGAAAGTGAACCCTACCTAAAGTTATATGGACTTACAAATATTTTCAATTTAAAGCTCTTGGAAATCTTTAAATCTCGTATCTTGTTGGCCGCCCGCAATACATCATCCTCTTTTTTCGCCCTTATAACAAGATAACCGCTGATAACTTCGCGTATCTTGGATTTAGACACACCCAAAGGCCCCAATAGTTCAATATCATCGGTATTGAATTGTTCATCATCTTCCAAAGCATCCATAATAAACTCAAGTTTTTTTTCAATTTCTTTTGAACTGTTTCCATAAATAACCACTCTGGCCATATTTGAAAAAGGAGGATAGGAAAACTTCTCTCTCATCTTTATCTCTTCATCCACAAAATTCCTATAATCGGAATTTATAAAAGAGGGAAAAACATAATGTTCAGGTTCATTGGTCTGAATTATAAAATTTCCATTTGAAATATTTTTAGATATTCTGCCCGAAGCTTCAAGTAACATCTGAAACAACTTTTCAGCGGACCTGAAATCCGCGGGCAAAGAGTCAATCTCGGGATTTAATACGGCCACAAGCGACATCTTGGGGAAATTATGTCCGCGCGCCGCTATACGGGTCCCGACAATAATATCCGGCATTTCTTTTTTGGAATTAATGGATTTTTTCACATTGCTCGCGCCGTCCAGCCTGACAATTTTGGCATCGGGAAAAAGCGCGTTCATTTCATCTTCAAGTTTTTGAGTTCCCACGCCTTTTTGCCGAAAAATATTCTTAAAGCATTTGGGGCATTTATCCGGAATTTCAGCCTTTGTGGAACAACGCCAGCAAAAAAATATTTTTCCTCCGGTTTTCAAATCCTTCCTTACCGTCATGGCAGCGCCACATTTTTCGCAATACTTTTTCCAGCCGCATTTAACGCAATTTACCGAATAAGAATAACCCTTTCTGTTAATTATCAATAAAACCTGCTCCTTTTTCTCAAGCTTTTCCTTAATTTTATCAAGCAAAGGATCGGATATTATTTTGGCGGGATACATTTTGGAATCTATGATTTCAACGCGTGGCTTAAGAGAATCCTCACTTCCAGGCTTCAATTCGATAAATTCAATATCTCCCGATAAAGCCGAATTAAACGATTCTATCGACGGACAACTACTGCCCAGTATCACGCAGGCATTATGCGATTGGGCGCGTTTTAAAATAATCTCTCCGGCATGAAAATGAGGTTCCACCTCTTCCTGCTTATACATATCATCCTGTTCCTCATCCATTATCACAGCGGCTAAAGATTTAAAAGGAAGTAAAACCGCCGACCGCGTGCCTATAATTATTTTTGCTTGGCCTTTTATAATTCTTTTCCAAGAAATCAGCCGTTTTTTAACGGTAATCTTGCTATGCCATAAATCTATTGTTTCATCGGGAAACCTTTTTTCAAGTTCTTTTAAAACGGGAGAAACCAAATGTATATCGGGAACAAGATAAAGAATCTGTCCATTATTTTTAAGAACTGTCCTTATGGCGCGCGCATATACTTGTGTTTTGCCGCTTTGCGGCGGGCCATATAAAAGAACCGTTTTACTTATGCCTTTGGCGATATAAGAATTTATCTTTTCAATCGCGTCTTTTTGAGAGGGATAAAGCTCCCTTTCTACTTCAATTTTTTTGCTGATTTTAGGAGCGACCGGCTTATCCAAAACATCAGTTGAAACATCAGCCTCTTGCCCCATAATTTCACTTTCTTTTAAATTTTTGACAGGCGTATAAAAAGAAGAAAAAACCAAGCCCAAAGGGGAATTGTATTTTTTGGCAATCCAGGAAATTAAATTTACAAATTCATCGCCAAACAGAGGCTTTTCATCAAGCAAAGAGGTAATGGCCTTAATCTTGGCAAAACCGCTCAAATCCACTTCATCGTCTTTATGAAGCGCCACGATTAAGCCTACGGCAAATCGAAAACCAAACGGCGCGCGAGTTCTTAATCCGCGTAAAACATTTTCTTCTTTAATATATGGAGGAATGGCGTAATAATAAGTTTTGAAAAGTGGAATGGGGAAAACTACCTCGGCTATCATATAAAAAATGATACCTTAGTTTGGAACACCTAAGCAACAAAACCAAATGGCCTATTTTAACATAGGACCATTTTTACAAAACCAAAGGACTTTGGTCTCTGACAAAAAACATTGAATTGCATTAAACTTTAATTAAGAAGAATGTAAACAATGAGTAAATCTTAACGGAGGAAATGTAGAATGAAAAAAGCAATAATATTCACGATAGCGATAACCTTAAGCGGTTCGACATTCGCAAACGGTTTGGAAAGTTTTAAATCACAATTAAATCTCACGGCATTGGACGCGCGAACAATAAATAATATAGATGTAGTAATGCCAATTGGTATTCAGGGCATTATAACAGAAACTGTAGAGAGCGATAAACCGGAATATTTCCTGCAAACTGATGATAATGGCAATTTGGTTTGTAGAAATGAGCTGGGACAGCAAGGATACAATAAAATTTCTGTTGATGAATTTATTGCAAATCCAAAAAAAGGTGAATGCGCCAGCCTAACAAACACTGACCTGAGCGGAGCTAACTTGATAAGAGCGGACCTGAGCGGAGCTAATTTGATAAAGACTGACCTGAGTGTGGCTTTCCTATACAGGGCCAACTTAAGAGGAGCTAACCTAATAAACGCTGACCTTGATAATGCCAACCTAAATGAAACTAATATGGCGGAGGTCAACTTGAGCGGAGCTTATCTGATAGGAACTCACTTCATCGGCGCGAATTTGAACAAGGCTAACTTTAGCAAAGCTCATCTAAGCGGAGATAGCCTGCCCAGCGCGACTCACCTGACCGGAGTTAACCGACGAGACAGAGCTAACTTGAGTGAAGCTAACCTGAGTGATGCTAACTTTAACGGAGCTTATATGGACAGGGCCTTTCTGATAAGAACTGACATGAGAGGAACTGACATGAGAAATACTCGCTTGAATGGCGCTGATCTGAGAGAGGCTGACCTGAGAGGGACTAATTTTAGCGGAGCCGTTCTGAATAACGCAAAATTAATCGGAGCCAAATATAATGCTAAAACAATTTTGCCTTTTGACAACGCTATAGCAAAAGAACGGGGAATGATAAAAGTAAAATAAACGCAACAACCAAAAGGCGCCTGTTACCTTTTGAAAAATCTTAAACTTGTTACAGTAAGGATTTTAGTAAAAGAGTGAAATTTACGGAGGAAGATAACATGAAAAAAGCAATAATATTCGCAGTAGCAATGACTTTAAGCGGCGCGGTATTCGCAAACGGATTGGAAAATCTTAGATCTCAATTAAGCCTAATGTCAATAAACACAAAAACGCTAAACGGCGTAGATGTAATAATGCCGGCAAAGGCGAAAAAAATAAATATTACCATTGTAAAAGAAAAGAAAAAACAACTGAAATATTTCCTGGTCAACATCAATGGCAAAGCTGTTTGCGCGGATAAATCGGGTAAACTAGGATACAATAAAATGACTGCCAATGAGTTGCAATCACTTCCTCAAAAAGCCGAATGCGCTTACCTGAGCAGAGCTGATCTGGAATGGGCAAATCTGGTAGGGACGGACTTTTCGGGAGCTTATTTGAGAGGAGCTAATCTAAGATGGGCTTATCTGAAAAACGCCAATTTAAGAAAAGCTTATATGAGAGGAGCCAACTTTAGCGGAGCCGATCTAACATTGGCTGATCTGAGGGGGAATCTCAATGGGGCTGATCTGAGCGGAGCCAACTTGAGCGGAGCCAACCTGAGCGGGGCCAACCTGAGCGATGCCGACTTTAACGGAGCCAATTTAAGAGGAGCCAATCTGGAAGGAGCTTACCTGACTGCTGAAACTTACATGGTAGCCACCGACTTAAGAGGAGCCAACCTGAGAGGAATCAACTTGGAAAAAGCTGAGCTGAGCCTGTCAAAACTTAATGGCGCCAAATACAACAATAAGACAATCCTGCCTTTTGATGAAGAGACAGCAAAGAAAAAGGGAATGATAAAAGTAAAATAGATTAGCGCGACAGTGATACAGATTAACAGCAAACAGCGGCGCCTAAAATAGGCGCCGCTGTTTTTTTATTCAAAGTTTAGATGATTTTATAATAGGTTTCTTACTTGTTCTTTTTCAAAAAATCCCTAAGCATTTTCATATCATTCCAAGTATCTTTCTTTAAATTGGGATTTCTGAGAAGAGCGGCGGGATGATACATTGGCAAAATTTTAATGTTTTTGGAGACAGCAAAAAAATCGGACGGAGCGTCATACCATTTGCCTCTTAAAAGAGATATTCCTCTTTTCTCTCCAAGCAAGACCTTTGCCGCTACCGAACCGAGGGTTACTATGCATTTGGGTTTTATAATCTCAATCTGCTGTTCAAGATAATGCCTGCAAGTTGATATTTCTTCAGGAGTGGGAGGACGGTCATTTCCATGCGCTTCGGGAGTCTCGGGATTTTTCATCGGATGGCATTTGACAATATTGGCAATATAAACGCTTTCCCTTGAAAGCTCTATTGACTCGAATATTTTATCCAAAAGCTGGCCGGAACGCCCGACAAAAGGCTCTCCCGTATGATCTTCTTTAAACCCGGGACCTTCGCCCACAAAGACAACATCGGCTTTAATATTGCCCGCGCCAAAAACAGGATTTAATCTTGATAAACCGAGTATGCATTTTTTACACTTCTTAACCTTATTGAACATGGTTTCCATAGCGTCGCCGGAATTGCCCTTCATAACTTTTTTAGCAAAGGTGGATTTCTTTTTTTCTTTTATCATAAGGTTACTCTCTTCGGTTTTGGCTGTTTGAGCGGGCGCCACAACTTTCTCTTTAATTAAGGCTTGCCCCATATAAAGTGTCTCATCGGTATTTTTTAAATACGACTTAAACTCATCTGTTATTTTTAAAAGTTCTTCTTTCACGAAGCATCCTAAAAAACATTTGCCCACCGACGGGATACGGCGCAACCTTGCGTGTTTTTTCCTCTCTGCTTTATTCCGCCATAGCGGGAATAAAACATTCTAAATCAAAAACAGTTATGAAAAACCTATTGCTTTTCTTCTTTTTCTTTTTTATCCGCAGTCTTGCTCTCTTCTCTTTTCTCTCTGCCTTTTCCATCTTCTCTTTTATTTAAAAGAGCTTCTTCAATTTCCGCGTCTTTGATAACGGCTTTCTTAACTTCTTCGGGACTGACTTTACCGCTCAATACATCTCTTATGGCGACTTCTATTATGTCCGCCATGGGTTGTTCCCTATAATCTTCAAGTTTTTTAATATGCCGCGCCCACTTCATCGCAAGCATTGTAACTTCATACTTGGAACCTTGATAATCACATATCAATTCTTCTATGCTTTCATTACCTTTAGACTTAGCTTTGGGACTCATTGTATCCTCCGTAGGGTGTTTAATTCTTTTTCAAACTTTAATATCGCGTCTCTATTGCGCTTCATTTTTAAGCATTTGCAATCGACTATTTTAATAATATCTTCCACGGCTTTTTCAACTTTTCCGTTTACAACAAAATACTCATAAAAAAAAGCTTCTTTAATTTCCTTCTTGGCTGTCTTAAGCCTTATTGCTATATTTTGGGGACTTTCTTTTCTTAATTTAAGCCTTTTAATCAAAGTCTTAAGTGATGGTGATAAGATAAAA
>DAOWCC010000067.1 GCA_030639665.1 Elusimicrobiota bacterium
AAGCAGAGAGCCAATGTCTACATGCTCCGCCCCGGCAAGTAAAGCCTCTTTTTCTATTAGCGCTTCCAGCGGTGCTCCTTCCTTTAGTTCAAGTGATACAAGATTTGAAGCTAAGGGTATTTCTTTATCGCAGAGTATTTCGTATCTAATGAATGATGTAGCTCATGGAGTTGAATATAAAAATGTTTCCAAGGAGCAGCAATCTGAAAAATATAATATTCTTTCTTCAATAAAATTTATCAAAGGAAGTGATAATAAGGTTAGGTTGAGGGAATTTGTAATTGCGGGAATTAAGGGTTCTTTGCCTTTAAGAATCAGTCTTTCCAATGAAAACAAAGAAGTATATTTGCTCAAGAAAAACGGCAAATCAAAATCGGGTCTCGTAGCAAAATCTTCCGGCTCCTCCAGTTGCAGTACAAGTTCTTCCGATAAAGAAATGTCGATAGAGGGAACGGGTGTACCTATAGTTCGTCTTGCTAAAGTATTGGAGAAATGGCTTAAAGTTCCGGTATTGAATGAAACGGGGCTTACCGGTGGATATAGTTATAAATTTAAAACAAAAGTTTCTGATGTAAAATCAATTAACAAGGCTTTGACGGAAGAATTGGGTTTGAAGCTTATTAAATCCCATTCTAATGTGACTATGGCTAAGGTGGAAGGGATTAAATTTGCCTCCAAAAAAAAGATTAGTCATAAATAATTTGATATATTGTTTTTAGAGTTGAATTGGCAGTTTAAAAAGGGGAAAGAAACGGGGAAAATCGGCAGATATAATTTAGCCGGGTTTTTGAATATGTTTAACCTTAAACGAAAATATTTTTTTAATTTTATATTGATTATAAGTTTTATGTCCATGGGCGCTTGTAATCTTCAGACTGATCCAGCGATTATGCTTGATGTGGCGATTAGGAATGGTGATGTCGCCAAAGTTAAACAGCTTCTGTCCGACGGCGCTTTGGTAGAGCCGAAAAATAGGAAAAGCTGGAGTCCTTTAACCATAGCCGTAATAAAAAATAAACCGGAAATAGCGGATTTGCTTTTAAAGCATGGCGCCAATATAAATGTCAGATATAAAAGCCAAACTCTTTTGCATATGGCGTGCAGATGGGGGAAAAATGATATGGTGGAATATCTGCTTAAAAAGGGTTTGAGCGTTAGAAAACGAGATTGGCTTTCCTGGACTCCTTTAATGTGGGCTTCTTTGCAGGGGAAAAAAGATATTGTAAAAACGCTTGTCGATTGGGGCGCCGATATTAATGCTACGGATGTTGATAAAAACACTCCTCTTATATTGGCGGTTTGGCGCGGACACGCGGATACGGCAAAGTTTTTAGTGTCCCGCGGAGCGGATCTTTCCGCGGTAAATAACGAGGGTCTTAACGCCGCGGGCAAAGCCAAGAAACATGAATTTCATAAATTGGCTGAAGAGCTTGAAGCTTTAGCTAAAAAAACCAAGTGATAATTTCCTCAAAATTCATGAAGTTTGCCCGGTTTAAAGGCGGGGTTTTCCGCGAAGGAAGATAATTTTTACGCTTTTTGATTTTTCCAGCGGTCGCCGAAAAAAGCTGAATAGATAAATTCGCGTTTTGGAACTTTTCGTTTTTCAAAGGCATTATAGAGAATTGTATCGTCATATTTTGCTTCGCGATGTTCAATATAAACTTTCCCTTTATTAAATGTCGCCACCAAATATCTCGCCGCCGGTTTATGATAACAGCCGAGCGAGCCGGGATTGATATATCGAACCTTTCCCTTTATATCAGACGCGTGATGTGAATGTCCGTGAAAGACCAATAGAGCTGAATGATGGCCCGTTAGTTTGTCCATATCTTTTGTTATGGGATCGTTGATTATGAGAGATATGTTTTTGCCGCATTTTGTAAGGGTATAATGGACGAAAGCGGTTTTTAATCCTTCAAATTCATGTTCCGCCAAATAAGGCCATTGCGCCATCAGGTTTTTGAGTTTTAAATCAATTTGTGAATAGGTCCAGCGATAATGTTTTAATTCTTCGTCGGTAAGCCAGTGGGGTCTTGGTTTCGGCAAGCCGTTTATAAACCAGGCGTCATGATTGCCCATTATGGGATGTATCTTGGGAATATTTAAAAGCGCGTCTAATGTCTCTGAGGGGAACGGCCCCATGCCGATAGCGTCTCCCGTATGAAAAGCCGCGTCATAGCCTTCATGCTTTATTTCTTTTGCCATAGCTTTCAATGCGGGCAAATTGGCATGAATATCCGAGAAAACAATAACTTTTATCATGTAATCATCTTAGCGAAGGTTTAGTTTAAAGTCAATGAAATAGCGTGGCAGAGCGACAGCGATACAGTTCGGCAGCATATAAAAAAACCCGCGTCATTTATAAATGACGCGGGTTTTTTGATTGTTAAAACTTAAGCTGCTTGTTCTTTGACTTCGTTTTTTTTTCTGAGTGAATAAAGACACTATAACTAAAGTTAAGAAACTCAGAGGTATTGAGATTATGCCGGGATTATTAAGCGGCACAAGGGCGGTAGCGGGATCAAGTCCGTATCTGGTATACATGCTTGGTGACAGCATGATAATGCCGACAGCCGCTATTATGCCTACGGTAATGGAAGCCGCAATGCCTTTAGCGGTTGTTTTCTTCCAGAAGAGAAGCATTATTATGGACGGTAAATTGGCCGACGCGGCTACGGCAAAGGCTATGCCCACAAGGAAAGAAACATTCATGCCTCTAAACAATATGCCGAGTATAATGGCGACAATGCCTACCGCAAATGCCGCTATTTTGCCCCACATAACTTTTTGTTTCTCATTAAAGTTCATTTCAAAGAGGCGGTCCATAAGGTCATGAGCCACAGCTCCCGAAGAGGCTATAATCAAACCGCTGACAGTTCCAAGAACAGTAGCGAACGCTATGGCGGAGATGATGGCAAATAGAAATGTGCCGAAACTTCTGGCCAAAAGCGGCGCTGACATATTATTGGTAAGCGGATTAACCACATTGCTTATCATGGCGCCAAGTCCCATATACATGGTCAGTATATAGAAAAATCCGATGGCTGCTATGGCGACTATTGTGGATTTTCTGGCATCTGCCGGAGTGGGCACGGTATAGTAACGGATTAAAATATGAGGAAGAGCCGCGGTGCCGCAGAATAGGGCTAACATGAGAGAGAGAAAGTCCAGTTTTTGCAGAGGCGTTCCTTCCACTTTGAATTTTAAGCCGGGGCGCATAATCTTATTTCCGGGAGTGATGCCGGAGGCGAAAATAGTTACTTTATCTTCACCGTCTTTAAGAGTAAACTTTTTCCAGCGTTTGATTTTGGTTTCTTTATCACCGAGTATGGATAAAAATTCAAACGCGCCGACACTGCCTGTTTTGGCTTCTTCGCCCGTTTTTCCTTTTATCGCTACAAGATTTCCAACCTGTCTGAGTTTATTGGTCTCAGATTCTTCGGCTCCATTAATCATTGTTATGTTTTGGCTGACTACCACTGATTGAGTTTCATTTAAAGATAATTTACCGTCTTTTTCCGAAAGGTTCCACCAAGTCGATTTGTTATCGAAAACAAGTTTTACAAAGGTAGCGCCTTTTACATTATATTGCGCGGCAAATTTATAAGCTTTATTTTTCGGAATAATTTTATCGGCTTTTTTTACCGCTGTGATGGTTTTATATTCATAGAAAGGAACCTTTCCGTCTTGATCAGGTTTTGTTTCCAGACCTCTCATAAGTACGACCACAACCAGTATTAAGGAGAATATAATAAGCAATCCGCCTTTTAAAAACTGCACATAAGTGGTTGAGGTCATTCCGGCAGTGGCTACGATGGTTATGACTATCGCGCCCACCATGATAACACCTACATAATGAGGCAGACCTAAGAGGGGCTCTACAAGAACGCCGGCTCCGACCATCTGAGGTATCAAATAAAATATGGATACCACGAGAGTGCTGATGGCCGCCGTGAGTTTGATTCCTCTGGAATTAAACTTAGCGTCCAAGGCGTCTGTGAATGTGTATTTGCCGAGTCTTTTCATAGGTTCGGCAACCACAAATAATGCCACAATCCAGCCGGCAAGATAACCGATGGAATAAAGGAAGCCGTCATAACCGGAAGTTGCTATCATTCCGCAAATGCCCAGGAAGGAAGCCGCGGATAAGTAATCACCAGCAAAGGCTATGCCGTTTACACCCCAGTGAATCGTTCCGCCGGCGGCAAAATAACCGGAGGCTGATGTGGTTTTTCTGGCCATATAAAATGACATACCCAGAACAAATCCGACAAAAGCTAAAAATATCGCGATAGCCATTATTTGTCCTCCTTGTTATTAAGAGCTTTTTCTTTGGCATTGCACATTGAATTGTATATCAGGGCCAAAACCAAAGCGAAAATAATAAGAAAG
The DNA here is from genome assembly GCA_030639665.1 of Elusimicrobiota bacterium. Taxonomy (GTDB): domain Bacteria; phylum Elusimicrobiota; class Elusimicrobia; order Elusimicrobiales; family UBA9959; genus JAKLQJ01. The sequence goes on from DAOWCC010000067.1 coordinate 4,393, forward strand.
AAACCGTAGACTACGGCAAGATTCAATCCGAAGATTATGATGTTTTCCATCATAAGGGGTTTTGCTACATTGATAATAACGAAGATAGCATAAACAATGGCGTATACGATAAATAAATGAACGCCAAGACGCGCTTTATAAGGCGCGGCATTGTCCGTGCCGCTTTGAGATGCGGGTTCGTGAAGCATTTAAGACCTCCAATAATTTTTAACGGTTTGCCCCGGTTAAAGATAGTCCCGATGGGACATGAATTTTTACTACAGCTTTAAATCTTTCAAGCTTTTCAGTGCGTACATATAAATCGTAAGCGTTTGTATCTTTAACGGGGCTAGCCCAAGAGTAATAAAATTTAGGCCAGAAGGAATTTTACCAAATACTTCAACTTATTGGAAATTTCCACGATTCCGGCTGTGGCGTTTTTAAGAAGGAGTTTTTCAATTTTAGAGAGATTTTTAGGATTTATAAAGTTATCGGGGTTAATATTTTTTGCCGCTTGCGCGGTTTGGTGTTTCAATCTTAAGCGCATAAGGAAAATGTAAGATTGAGATATGGTTTCATATTCATCATTATCTATGACATTTTTTTCAAGCAAAGCTCCGAGTCTTTCAGTAGTGGACAAATTATCGATATTGTTTCGCAGAGCGTAAAGACGGGCAAAATTAGTTATCAGTTTTATCGCTCTTTTGATATCAAAGGTGTCACAATTTTCGCCCGAGGCTTCAATTTCAATATTGCCCATCATGCTGATCTGAGGCCCGTGCAGTATGGCGTTTTGCGCCATGCTTATAAAGAAAATGCTTTTTCCGTTTATGGTTTGAAAGACGGATTTTCTCAAATTTTTTGTAAGAGTCTTGTCTCCATAATGGCAGCGGAAGTCAAAAAATATATTCACATCTATAAGATCCTGGGCATTGGTAAATTCGGACCATTTTTTAAAATATTCTTTCCACTTTGACAAGGGTTGGCACCATACGGGATTTTTTGCCATTACGCCGCCGGAGCAAAAGGGATAGCCCGCTTCATCAAGCCAACCGGATACTTTTGAGCTTAAGTTTAGGAAATAATCTTGAACTTCTTTTTCTTTTTTTACATTCACATCTTCAAAAACAATCGCGTTATCCTGGTCCGTTGCCAAGGTTTGTTCTCCTCTGGCCTGACTGCCTAAAGTCATAAAGGCGAATTTTGCCGGAGGCTCGCCCAATTGGCTTATTGCCAAGTTTATAAAAGATTCCGTTACAGTATCGGAAGTGGCGGTGATTACTCTGTTTATATTGGACGGAGCCGCTCCGCTGTCCACCAGTGTTTTAATAAGTCCCGGCAAGCGCTTTTGACGCGCCGCTATTTTTTTAACATCGCTCTCATTATAAAATTCTCTTATCAGTATATCGGGGGAATACCATTTGAGTTTAAGCATTTGTTTGCTGTCTATAATGCTTTCAATGGTTCCGTCACTGCCATGCAAGGGAAGATGGCTTATGTTTTCATCTTGCATTAATAAGACGGCTTCAAAAGAAAGAGCGTTTTTCGAAATGGAAATAAGAGGAGACTTCATAATTTCACTTACCGGCTTATCCGAATTTAACGCGCCGGAAAGAACGCGCTCGCGTAAATCATGGTCGGTTACTATGCCCGCGAAATCCTCGCCGTTTTTAATCAGAATCGCGCCGGTTTTATTTTCAGTCATTATTTCGGCGGCTTTATGTATCGGCATTTCCGCTTGGCAGAAGATTATTTTTTGAGCGGCTTTTTCAGCGGGTTGAGTTAAAGAAAGAAGAGAGGTTTGAAGTTCCACAAGTATTTTTTCACGGCTTCTGGTTAGTTCACCTTGAATTTTTTTATGGTGGCTGACATCCTTTATTATAATTACAAAACCGTTTTTTTTCATAAGAACAATTTTGGACGCGGTTAGCAATACATCTATTGTTTCTCCGTCTTTCCGTTTTAGTTGAGTTTCAATAGGCTTTGGGATATCGTCTTTTTTAAGCGTATTGTTAAAATTTTTAAACTCATCTTCATCTGCTTCTTCTGAAACAATATCAGACAGTTTTAAATCTGAAAATTCATTCTCGCTGAAGCCGAGCATATCAAGGAGAACTTTATTGGAATAAGTTGTCACACCGCCCAAAATCATCATTATTCCTTCGGTGGAGGCCTCTATCAGTTTTCTGTGTTTTTCTTCCGATTCTTTAACTTTGTTTTCAGCGTTTTGGCGGGAGAGTTCTATTTTATGGCTTTGCCGGTTGATATAAAAAAGCAAGAGAATTATTATCAGCAATATGGTTAATGAAAATTTTGTCAAAGTGTCTTTAAGATTATTTATCTCGTCTTTAACATCTTCTATGTAAATACCGGTGCCTATTATCCAATTCCACGGCTCAAATAAACGAACATGAGAGAGTTTGGGAACTATTTTATCGGGATTATCTTTCCACTGCCACATATAATTTACAAATCCCGCCTTTCGCTTTTTTGAAGATGATTTAACCGTTTTTACAAATTCCACAAATAGTTTTTTACCCGAAGGGTCTTTAAATTCAGATAAGTCTTTCCCGTCCATATCCGGCCGATAAGGGTGCATTACCATATTGGGATGAAGGTCCGTTATCCAGAAATAATCTTTTCCTTCATCTCCATAGCGTAAATTTTTAATGGCGGAGATGGTTTTTTTCTGAGCTTGCCTCCGATTTAAAATTCCTTTTTTTTCATCAGAGTGGAATTTGGCAATTAAGCTATAGGCGGAATCATTGAGTTCCCGGAGGGTTTCCCTTTTGCCATCCATCATGGTTTTTTCAAAATAGGGAATAATAATAAAAAATATAGTGGAAATAAAAAGGATTATCGCAAGCCCGCTAGGCAGGGCTATATGAATAAAAAAATTGCCTTTATTATTAAGAGAGTGAAACATTATATTCAAATTCTATCGCTTTAAATTTGTAAACGCAAACGATTGAATCAATGTGTTGCAAGGTTTTAGAAGGGTGTCTCTTCTTGAGTTCTCATATAGAAGGTTTTAGCATTTTGACTATGACATTTCTATTTAACGCATATATGACATTTTAAAAAAATTAATACCAAAGTTTCCTGCAATTTACTACAATCGAATTAATAAACATGTTGGTTATCGGTTGGAGGGTTTTAATGAAAAAAATTTACTATTTGTTTTCAGTGATCTTGTTAGGCTGTGTTTGCTCTGCGGCGGCGGAGGTGCGCTTTGCTAATACTTTAGATTTTCGATCGATGATTTCACCTATTTTGGCTGCTGCCGCGCCTGTTACCAAATTAAAGCCGGGGTTGAACGAAATAAAGATCGCCCCGGGTATTTTTAAGGGTAAGAAGTCAAAAGATGAAGGGGGGACAGGTTTCAGGGCGTATGATGTTAAAGGAACTGCGGGAGCTGTTTCATACCTGCACGCGTTCAGCGAGCATTTCGGTTTTAGCGTGCTTTTGGGGTATGAAAAAGGCACGGGGAACGCCCCCATGCTTATAGAGGTCAACCAGAACGATCTTCTCGGCGCATATTCCGGTGACGTTACCCAGCAGTCCTATGTGCTGATGCCGAGCATAATTTATGATCCTTTTGGCGGCTCAGAGGGATTCAGGTTTCCGATTTACGCCGGCTTTGGCTATTACAAAGCCAATGATGAACGGGAAATTACCGCGCGCATCGGTGCAAATACCTATCAAGGCACACTGGAGCAGACTAATACTATCATGGCGCCTGTGTTCGGGCTGGCTCCGGCTTTTAATGTCTGGAAGTTCAGGATGAACACTTTCTTTATTATGATGATGGGCAGTCAGACGGACAAGAGCGGAGCCCTGCGCAATGTTACAACCGGAGCGAATGAGCCGTTATTGTTCATGGATGACGACTCCAGTGAAATGGTTGGAACAATGGGGTTTGGCGCAAAGTTTACTCCCTGGAACCTCGGTTATACTTTCTCATTGGTTAAGGAATGTTCTTTTCATTCGCTCAACTGGAGTTTCAACTGGGGCGCCCCGAAGTAAAATAAATCAGACGCTTCCGCAGCAAAAAGAGCCCCGGCCTTGAGCGGCTGCTGGGCTATATGAATAAAAAAATTACCTTTATTGTTAAGAGAGTGAAGTATTATATTTAAAGTCTATCGCTTTAAATATGTAAACGCAATAAAACCATGATTGTTTTTGGGGATTGTGAAAATTAAAAATGAAATTTTAAAGAAATAAGATGAGAGCTTTCCAAATCTCCAAAAGGAGTAAAGCTGTAATCAATCATCGCGCGCTGTATATTGAAACCGAAACCGACGGATATTCCCGGTCCCGTGTTTTTATCTGAATCTGTTTTGTATCCGGCGCGAAGCGATATCTTTTCCAGAGCTTGCCATTGCGCGCCCGTTTTAACGGCAACGGAGTTATCCGAAGGTTTGTTTATCTCGGCGGATAAAATTATTTTTTCCGTATAGTTCATTGCCGCGCCGAGTCTGATAGTAAGCGGCAGAGAAAATTGTTCTTCATATAGTTTTATCGCTCCGCCGACATTTTGCACCGCGGCGCCAAATTTAAATTTTTCATATTCGTACATTGCTCCCGCGTCCGCGGCGAATGTAGAGGCGCTTTTTTCCTCTACGGCTTCCTTAATCAATTTGAGGCCGAAACCAAGAGAAAGTCTGTCTGAAAATTTTTTTCCCGCCGCCGCTGAAATTACAGTTCCGCTCGCGCCGAACTCCTCTCCAATATCATTTCCGTTAATATCTCTTTTAATCATTTCTCCGCTATGAAGATAGTTTAGCGTTAATCCGAGGGTCCAGTTTTCAAAAGGATGAGCGTATCCCATAAATTCGCTTTTTATTCCTTCTATCCATTCATTATGGCTTACCATTATCTCTTTTTCTCTAATTTGAATCAGTCCCGAAGGATTCCATTGAACGGCATTTATATCATCGGCAATGGCGCAAAAGGAGCCTCCCATAGCGACGGGTCCGGCTCCCATGCCTATATTGAGGAAAGATGCCGCGCTCGTTCCTTCGCTTCCGGCAAAACCGGTTGAGGTGATAAGAATGCAGGCGCAAATATAAATTAAAGTTTTAAAATGTTTTATCATTGGCATTACCAGAATATGGCGAATTTCTCTTTTTTATCTCCGTTGTCGCTCTTCAGAACATAGATATATACTCCGCTGGCGACTTTTTTTCCACTGCTGTTTTTACCGTCCCACTTTCCGACTTTAGACCCTACCTGAGTGAATATCTCAGAACCTTCTTTCAGTGTTCTCACCAGTCTGCCGGCGACATTGTAAATATAAATCTCAATATTGGTTGTTGTCAAAGGTATTCCGCCAATCCTTAAATATGACTGCGTTTTTATATAGCAGGGATTCGGATAAGCGATAACACTGTTTAAGGCGAGCGAAGACGGGCTTATTTTCATAAGCGAGAAAATTGAAAAATGATTCATTGAAGCTCTTACCGTGTTTGAAGAAAAGTCCGTCTGAGAATTTGAGACCAATTCCCATTTGCTCAAAACATCATTAAGATGGAACATTCCAAGTTCGCTTTCTTTTACCCCTGTTCCGTCCACTATTCCGTCTTGATTCGCGTCTATATAAGGAATGGTTATAGTTATGTCGGTCTGGAAATTTGTGATATTCAAAGATGATATATCTTCTGTAGCCGTGAATTCGCGATAAAGGTCAGCTCCTTCAATTGCCGAAACGGACAAATCATCGGTAATATTTGCATTGGCTTCGTTTATAAGGGCAGTTTCCGTGGTAAGAGTGGAAATGGCTACATTTACATCCTCAAGCACGGCATCCGGCGGAAGTTCCACTTTTGTTCCGTCTTCAAAGTAGATAGTTCCTCCGGTATTTTTATCTATTGTAGTTTCAATCGTGAATGTTTCTCCTGATGTAATCGTATTGCCCGTGTTTCCGGCCGCGTCCGTGGCCGAGAATGCGAATGTGGCCGTTCCTTCGGGCGTATCGGGGTTTATAAAGAAATCACCCTGCCAGTTCTTATCCGAGCCGGTAAGAGTGATTTCTCCCGCCGCGGCGCTCAGAGGAGTAAAGTCTAAATACGGAGTTTGTGATATTGCGGAGGCGTCAACTATTACAAGAGTGGCTTGAAATAATCCCGTTCCCAATGGCGGCGTGGATGAAAGAGAGACGGTGACTGTCGGGGAAACCGTATCCACTTCAAAATTTTCCGAGCTATTGCCCGTATTGCCTGCCAGGTCATCTCCGCTGACATTTATATCGGCGGTTCCGTCAAAACCGGAAACGACGGAGTATAAGCCTGTCCAGTTTATATCATCGCTTGAGGACATTGTTACGGAAGTTGGAGCGCCCTGTCCGTTTTGCTGCACGCTTACCGAAGGAGATGAATTAAGTTCTTCATTTGCCGCTGCGGTAATGGTGATTGGGCCCTGTCCGGCGGGATTGCTTGATGCAGAAATTGTAAATGTGGGCGATGAAGTGTCAATTATAAATTTAAATTTGTCAGCTGAACTTAAATTGCCGGCATTATCAACGGCGGCCAAATGAAACCAAAATGTTCCGTTAGCCGTCGTGGATGAAGCGGAAGTTCCTTCCGTTTCGGTAGACATATCCAGACTGTAGGTTTCCGTTTGGTTTACGGCATAGCTGTATCCCTCGACTCCCGAGCCGGAATCCGATGCCGATGTCCAGTCAAATGAAATATCGGCGTTTGAATAAGGAGTATCTTCGGGATGTGATGATGAAATTATCGGTTTTGTGGGAGTTGCCGTATCCACTTCAAAATTGCCGGTATCGGTATTTGTGCTTCCCGCCAAATCCATTCCTTCAATTGAAATTAAGGCCGTTCCGTCAAAGTCCGTTATTACTCCATATATTCCGCTCCATATCATATTGTCGGAACTTGACATTGAAACATTCGCGGAGGTTGCCCCGTTTTGAGTAACGGTAACAGTTGTTTGGCTCAGTTCTTCGCTGGCAATAAAAGAAATGGCGATATTTCCTTCTTTCGCGGGGTCGCTTGACGACATAATAAAGCTGAAGGTTGGAGTTGTGACATCAATTTTTACCGGTCCGTAAGTGTCCGCTTCTCCCCAGTTTCCGGCATTATCTTTTGCTCCTTCA
>DAOWCC010000243.1 GCA_030639665.1 Elusimicrobiota bacterium
AATTTCAATGTTTAAAAGCAACCACGAAAGCGCGAAAATTGGGAAGACACGAAAAACAGCGAAACAAATTAAAATATATTTCGTGCTTTCAGTCTTTCGTGCCTTCGTGGTAGTGTTTCATAAAGAGTTCCGCCGGAATGGCGGTTAATTTAAAACCTTTTACTGAACCGGCATATGAAGTGTTTGTATATTGGGGTATATTAAGGATGTTTGGTAAGTAATATTTTGTGTTAGGGTGTTCTCGTACTCCCTGATCTATATTAGCTCCACGACTCCGTGGGGCAGCCAAGCTGTGTCCGGTTTGTTTGTGTTTAAAATTTTCCGATTATGGAGAAGGATATTAATTTGGTTTTTTCAGTTAAGGGCGAGTATACGCCTTGGGGTGTAAAAGCCGCGTAAACGGCCTTCAATGAGAGATTTTCACTCATAGGATAGACAATATTTAAATCAAGTTCACTGCCTATCTGCAGGGAATCCCCTGAGATATTTTGCGCCGCTCTAAATTTCATGAAATCTATTGAAAGAAGCAGTTTCTTATAAGGAAAGTCTATACCGAAATTTATTATATTAAGTCCGCTGACGCCGTCAGGCAAACCATTTGCCGTATTGGAGGTCTTTATCGTGTCATAAAGACTCGCTCCCATTATGGCCCCATAACCATCTCTTTCAAAGCCTTTGTATTTATGTCCGAATGTGGGCAAAAACATTTTATCCGTATCGGCCACAATAGATGAATTTCCCGATGATTTTCCGTAGGCAAGTCTGGCTTTAACCCTGCCAATGAAACCCATTTTCTGGCGCCAGGAGCCTTTCATCATAAAGGCATGGCCATTATATTCTATATTCCCCCCGCTCGTTTTTACCGCTTTGCCCGTTTGTTTAATAAATTCACCGTCAAAACTTAATTGTCCGCGGGAAAGAAAATATCTTATGCCGGTATAGTTTTTAGTCCGGCTATTTAAATTAAATCCGCTTTCCTGAGCGGGTGAGCTATCCGGATTTTTGAAATAATAAAATTGCCATAAACCTTCATCGGATGGCAGATAAAAACTGGCCCCCAGTATTTTGGTAAATCTTGTTTCATCCCATAGCCTAAATACAAAAAAATCACCCTTTATGGATTTGTAGAGTTTATTAAATTCAAGTCTTATGCCGGGAAACCCCAAATTATCATCCGCAAGTGTTATCCCTTGACCAAGTGTGAACTCCTGTCTTCCAAGCGTGGCGGTGATGTCTTTATCTAAAAATTTGTAAATTTTAATATAGGTTCGGCTAAAAAATGGAGAGCCATTATTTTCAGGATAGCGGCCAAGAGCATCTGAAAATTGTTGTCCATAAACCGTATTTGTGCTGGCTCCCGTGCCTATGGTTTGTAAAACGATGCCTATATCCATTGAGGATTTTTGCATTTTCTCAAGAGTTATATTTTTAATTATAAACCCTAACTCCGCGTTTTCCGAATAGTATGATTGTTTTTGTTGAATGGAATTGTTTATAAGATTTGAGTAATTGGCGGCCTTTAATTCGATATTGGAAAATAAATCAAGTTTGGTGGCATGAGCTGAAGATATAAAAGTGAGAACCAAGACTGATATATATAAGGTATTAAAGAGTTTCATTGATAACAATTATACATAATTTTATAGAGTCAGGGAGTCGGAGAGTTAAACAGTTTGGAGTTCGAGAGTAAGAATGTGTGAAATGAAAAAACCCGCGCCTTTTGAGGGGCGCGGGTTTTCTTTATTCCCGTTAGGGAAATTTAACTTTAGAACTTTACATTCATGTAAAAGTTAATAAGGCTGGCTGCGTCTGTTTCAGCTCCGACACCAGCGAAATCCTGGTCAGGAGTAAACATTGCATAAGCAAGTTTTAAGCAGACATCATCGGAATGAGTCCATGTGGCAATCAAGTCCAATTCAGTGCCGATGCCATCAAGTGTTCTTTCTGTATATTTCGCATTATACATTTTGGCATCCAAGTTAAGTTTACCGTCCCATTTATTGGGGGTAAGATTGACACCAAGAATCATAGCCGTTAATTCACCGGGGGAAGTAATTCCGCCTGCTAATCCGCTAGCTATTAATCCGGGTCTGAAGTTGGAACGAATATCGTAGAATTCTTTATCCTTTTTGTCAGTGGCTGTTTTATCCCCTGAACCAACGATATATTGTCCCATGAAGTTGAATTTACCGACTTTGGCAACATCCAAGTCATAATTAGCGCTCAAGGCCATAAGTGTACCGGCATATTCTTCATCTACGCCTGTACCGGCTTTGGCTTTATCTCCACCGCCGTTCATGGCATATTCAAAGCCATAGTTAAAGCCTACGACTTTACCTCTGGCTGTTACACCCATGACTGTAAGTTTATCTTGAAGGGTTATACCGGCGGTTCTATCATCTCTTTGATAATAGTAGAAACCGGG
>DAOWCC010000276.1 GCA_030639665.1 Elusimicrobiota bacterium
AAAATTTCCGAAGGCATAAAGTTTTTAACTATATGCAGCCAGTGGTACATAACGGAATGAATATCTTCTTTTTCGGGATATTGTATAAGCGTTTTGAAGATGGTTTTATTGCTTTTATGAAGATTTGAGAAGTCGTATATTTTGACATTCTTTTCTTTTAAAGCGGTTTCAAATTTTTTAAAGTCGTTTTTGGCGTCGGCGGCAAATTTATTGAATTTTTCCATGTTTTTACATTCGAGAAGAGCGCATTTGAGGGCCTTATTCTCGCTTTCTTTGGCAATGGCCAAAAATTCAATTTGTTCAAAGGTTTCCGTGTTTTCCGTATTTATAAAATAAAGGTTTACATCTTTGCCGGCGATGTTTAAAATCTCCTTTTTTATGATTTTATTATGAAATCTTGATTGTTCTTCAAAAGGAAAAACGGTGTCCATAAAAAGTGAAAAAGCAAAATTAGCGGTTTGGTTGTAAATATCATTTTTAAAGAGATAGATGTTTTTTATAATCTGCCTCAAATTTACTCCCTTTATATTTGATTCCGCTTTAGAGATATCGTTTTCAAACTCATCATAAAAGTCGCCACCGAATGTTTGGGCGGTTTCAATGGCCTTTAAGGCGCGTTTAATGGCATTCATGGATTGAATATCCGTAATATCGTCAAAAAACCAAGCGCAGCTTGTGAACATAAACATTTTATCTTTCTGCATATCGAGCAGTCTCAGAGCGGCTCGGGCCTCTTTAGCTGTTAAGGTTTTTTTAGAGTTTAAGGTTAGAAATTTTTTTATTTCGGTGGCATGTTCCGTTTTTGAGCAAAGGATATATTTATCTCGCGTCAGCCACGGTTTTGTGAAATATTCTTTTCCTTTTTCTTCATAAAGGGCGTCTATTTTTAGGCTAAGTTTATCCAAAGCTTCTCTTAAATGCTTGCGCCATAATTGGCTTTTAAATTGAGGGTTTATTCTGCAGCCGCAATTATCTTTCCATCTATCCACGCCATGCGGACAGCTCCAAGAGGAAGGGGAAACTGTTTCAACTTCAAATTTAGGGCTATTGTCTTGGAGGAAAGCCGCGAAATTTGTAATCCGGAACTTTTTTTCTCTGTTTATTTTTTCAATAAGTTTGGATAGTCCGATATCCGCGTTTTTCTGGTGGTGTCCGTAGTTTTCTCCATCGGAAGCTATGCTTAAGATTTGATGGGTTTGATCTTTTGAAAATTCCGGTTGGAGAATTTCATGAAAGTGCTGAGTATCGTTAAGCTTATTTATTATGGAATCTGAAATTTCTTTATTATAAAAGAAAATATCAATAAACTTTCCTTTTTGCTGTTTTGAAAACCATCGATACGCTCTTGTATCGTCAAAACTTATTTTATTGGCGACTTCCCATTTGTTTTCGCCAATCGGCCTAAAACGCGCCGCTTGCGCGGATGAAAGCACGGTGTATTTTATGTTTTGCTGGCAAAGCGCTTCCAGGGTGTCAGTGTCGCTCGCGGTTTCGGACAGCCACATGCCCAAAGACTCGCGCTTAAATTTGAAATTAAAATATTCA